>JAENVX010000019.1 GCA_016650355.1 Bacteroidia bacterium
CTTCTACATCCATAGGCACATCCAAAATTACTGCTGTCTTCATTAGCTCACGGACTTTTGGTTTAACAATTTCTTGCTCGTCAACATGAAGGTCAAATACAAGTTCATCATGCACCTGCATGATCATTTTTGTTTTTAACTTCTCCCGCTCGAGCCAGCGCTGAATGCTGATCATTGCAATCTTAATAATATCCGCAGCGCTACCTTGAATAGGCGCATTAATAGCGTTGCGCTCGGCAAACCCACGCGTAGATATGTTTCGTGAGTTAATGTCGCGTAGATATCTTCTTCTTCCCAAAATGGTTTCCACATATTCCTTCTCACGTGCCAGGTTAATGGTGTCATCCATGTATCGTTTGATGGCAGCAAACTCCTTGAAATAGGATTCAATTATCTCTGCTGCCTCTGTACGGGATATGTTCAGATTTTGCGCCAGTCCAAATGCTGTACTTCCATATAAAATTCCGAAGTTCACTTCCTTCGCTTTGCGTCTCATGTCTGCAGTAACATCAGTCAGTTCTACCTTAAAAACTTTCGCGGCAGTGGTTGTGTGAATGTCGCGTCCGGTTCTGAATGCCTCAATCATGGTGGCATCTTTGGCAAAGGAAGCTGCGATACGCAATTCAATCTGTGAATAATCTGCCGACATGAATAGATAGTTCTTGTCGCGGGGCACAAAGGCTCCTCGTATCTGTCTTCCTTTTTCTGTACGAATGGGAATATTTTGAAGGTTTGGATTATTTGAACTCAATCGCCCCGTAGCAGCTACCGCTTGCCGATAGTCTGTATGTATACGATGGTCATCCTTGCTCACCATTTTTGGAAGCGCATCAACATAGGTCGAGCGTAGTTTTTCGTATTCGCGGTAATCAAGAATTTTTTTGGCGATGTCATGCTCTCCCGCAAGCTTGGCCAGTACTTCTTCACCAGTGGCATACTGACCTGTTTTTGTTTTTTTGGCTTTGTCCAATAACTTCATTTTATCGAACAAAATTTCTCCAAGCTGCTTGGGCGAGCCGATGTTGAACTCTGCTCCGGCTATCTCATAAATCTCTTTTTGAACTTTTTCACTGTCTTTTCTCAAAGCATCAGACATCCATTTTAATGCTTCCTCGTCCAAAGCTACTCCTTCATACTCCATCGCGGCAAGCACATACACCAAGGGCATTTCCACATCACGCATTAATCTAAAATGACCACGACTCTCAAGTTCCTTCTGCAGGGAAACTTTAAGCTGCAACGCCTGATCGGCACGCTCACATAACGTAGTTATTTCGTCAGCATCTTCTTTTATCTGATAATTCAAATATTGATTGCAGAGAATTCCAAAATCATGGGAAGCTTCTGGTTCAATCAGGTAATGCGCCAGCATGGTATCAAAAAGATTGCCACGCATTTGGACTCCGAATTTTTTTAATGCTAATACTGAAGCCTTTATGTTGTGTCCAACTTTTCCAATGCGTTCATTCGTGAGTATTTCCTCAAATCTTTTAATAACAGATTTAGGCTCCTTGCTAACTGCGACCACGACTGCCTTCCCACCTGAACCTTGATTTTCGGCTGGCCGGAAAGAAAATACCAGGTTCGTTATTTTAAAGTCAAATGTTTCCTTCCCATCAGTGACTACTTCAATAGAAAACTCTTTTGTTGCTTGAAGTTCTTCCACAAGATTTTGAATCTCGTCTTCCTTGACAACATTATAATTGACAGTGGATTTATCAAATGATTTCTTTACGCCTTCATCTACTGCGGGTTTTCCAGAAAAGCCAAACATAGAAAGTTGGGCGGCCTTTGGTGAAGCCGCTGGCGCAGTTATGGTTGCGCTGCCTGATGCCACACTAAAAATACGTGGCATCATTGTCTTGAATTCCAGCTCTTCCAGAATTGGTTTCAGCTTATCCACATCCGGTCCCGTATAAACCAAATCTTCTTCATCCCATTTGACGGGGACATCAGTAATAATAGTGGCCAGTTTTTTTGAAAGTATTGCTTGCTCACCAAATTCTTCGACACGTTCTTTCAATTTCCCTTTCAACTCACCAGCATGTGCAATTATGCTTTCGATGGTCTCATATTTTTTCAATAAGTCGGCTGCTGTTTTGGGACCTACGCCCGGAATACCTGGGATGTTGTCAGAAGTATCACCCTGAAGGCCCAGCATTTCGATCACCTGAGATACCTTTGCGATATCCCACTTTTCACAAACTTCCTTAATCCCCATGATGTCAACCGAATTGCCCATGTACGCGGGCTTATATAGAAGAACTTTTTCAGTTACTAATTGGCCAAAATCCTTATCTGGTGTCATCATGTAAACATCGAAGCCATTTTTAGAAGCATGGAGTGCCATGGTGCCAATAATGTCATCGGCCTCGAATCCATCCATTTCCAAAATAGGGATGTTAAATCCGCGAATGATTTCTTTCACAATTGGAATTCCTGATTTAATATCTTCAGGCGTTGCCTGACGATTGGCTTTATACGCTTCAAAAATTTCATCCCTGAATGTGGCAGCAGGCGTATCAAACGCTACGCCAATGTGAGTAGGTTTCTGCTTTTGGATGACTTCCAGTAACGTGTTTGTAAATCCAAACGGCACCGATGTATTGTGCCCTTTTGAATTGATTCTCGGATTTTTAGTAAAGGCAAAATGGGCTCGATAGATCAATGCATACGCATCGAGAAGGAAAAGCTTTTTAGAAATCTGAGTCATGCCGTGAAGGTAGAAATAACCTGCTAAAAAGTAATTTTAGGGATTGAACTTCGTAAGCTTTTCTTTACCGTAAGGCCCTTTCATAGTTTTAATTTCCCGCATTTATACGTAACTAGACATACCAAACCATTTGTTTATGACGCCCTCATCACCACTCGAAAAATTTCTATACTGGGAAAAAGAAAATCCTGAACGACAATTCCTTCGCCAACCTTTTTCAGGGCAATGGAAAACCTGGACTTACGCGCAAGCGGGTGACGAGGCTCGGAAGATTGCAGCTAGTATTCAGTCCTTGAATCTGCCAAAAAAAAGTCACATAGCTTTACTTTCAAAAAATTGTGCGCAATGGATTATGGCCAATCTCGCCATAATGATGGCAGGACATATTTCAATCCCTTTATATCCTACGCTTACCGCAGAATCAATCCAACAGATCCTTGAGCACAGCGGGACGAAAGTAATCTTCATTGGTAAGCTCGATTTTTACGATCAGCAAAAAAATGGAATACCGGCAGCTGTTTTAAAAATTGGAATTGAAACCTATGGGGTGCATGAGACGAAATCCTGGGAAAATATAATCAAGACCGAAAACCCCATTGCAGAAATCTATTCCTGGCAAAAGGACGACCTCATTACAATCATCTACACTTCGGGCACCACAGGCAAACCAAAAGGGGTGATGCACACGGTTGAAGCATTTGACACTGTTGTACGAGTTGCGATGAGCGACCTTAACATACCTCATCGGCCAAAGTTGTTTTCATATTTACCACTCAGTCACATTGCCGAACGCATGGGTATAGAAATGATTGGGCTTTATTCGGGTGCTGATTTTTCTTTTTCAGAATCGCTGGAACAGTTTCCAAAAAATCTTGCCGATACACAACCTAATATTTTCTTTGCTGTTCCTCGTATTTGGGCCAAGTTTCAGGAGAAAATTTTGGAAAAACTACCACAGAAAAAGCTAAGCATGCTGCTATCAATACCCATTGTAAGCATGCTAGTAAAAAATAAGATTAAAAAAGGAATGGGCCTCTCAAATGCTACCCACATCTATAGTGGTGCTGCTCCAATTTCTCCTGATCTGGTTACCTGGTTTGAAAAAATTGGCGTTGTTATATTTCAGGCGTACGGCATGACGGAAGATTGTGTTTATTCTCATTTTAACCGGCATGGCGCTAACCGACTTGGCACTGTTGGACAAAAGTTATCGGGCCTCCAGGTAAAAATTGCTGAAGATGGAGAATTTCGATTAAAAAGCGTGAGCAATTTGAAAGGATATTATAAAGAACCCGAACTGACGGCCGAGGCTTTTGATGAGGAAGGCTTTTTAAAAACGGGTGATATGGGTGAGTATGACAAGGATGGTTTCTTAAAAATTACAGGTCGAGCGAAAGATCAATTTAAAACGGATAAGGGGAAATATATTTCTCCCACACCAATCGAAATGAAATTGCTTGTAAACACAGACGTTGAACAAGCATGTGTCGTTGGCATGGGGATACCACAACCTATTGCACTCTTTGTTTTGTCAGCCGCTGGAAAAAAGAAATCGAAGGAACAAATTATTCAGAGTTTGAGTGGAACATTGGCGGAAATAAATCCTGGTCTACAGAAATATGAAAAGCTGGAGAAAGCAGTAATCCTTAAAGACGATTGGACAATAGAAAATGGATTGCTAACGCCAACTATGAAAGTAAAGAGAAATGAGGTGGAGAAAATTCATATACCAAAGTACGCCACATGGTATCACAAACAGGATGGCGTGGTGTTGTGGGAATAGCCCGACCTAATCTGGCGCCAGGGGTGAGATTATTTTAGTCTTGCTTTAAAAAACTCTAAAGTATTCTTGTACGCGTCTGCTGTAAACTCTTTGTTGTGCATGGGATTGCTTGGATTAGCAAAGGCATGATCTGCTTCATACGATTTTACGGTTAACTTCTTTCCTGCCGCTGCCATATCCTTTTTAAACTTCTCGGTCACGTCTTTATTAATCCATCCATCCTGGGTAGGCCAAATGTCCAACACATCACAATTCAATGACTTGAGCCTCTCAACATTTCCTTCAGGCATGCCATAATAGATAACACACGCTACTGCTTGCTTCCCAACTATTAATGCCGCTTGCATAGACTGTCCTCCACCAAAACACCAACCCACTGTTGCTATTTTCGCATTGTTACCAACGAAGGTCAAGGCACCCTTCACAATCTCATTACCGCGATCTTGTTTAAATTCTCCCATATATTTTCCGGCAGCCTGAGGATCAGTAGCCAGTTTCCCATCATACATATCCAAAGCCAATACATTCACATTTCCCAAATCGTTATACAAATTTTCGGCTTCGCGTTTTATATGATCATTCAATCCCCACCATTCCTGGAAAACAAAAACCCAATTATCGGTTTTCGTTTTAGCTTTAATCACATAGGCATTGGCCTCCATACCATCTGCGCACTTGAACTTAATCATCTCGCCACCCGCATCACTTTTGTGGACGTACAATACTGGACTTGGGTGATCACGATTAAATTTTTTGCTGGAGGCAAAAACCGCGAACTTATCAGTTGCCGAAGATTGGCAGATAGTGATATTTTCCTGGGCAAACCCTATCACAGAAACAA
>JAENVX010000020.1 GCA_016650355.1 Bacteroidia bacterium
AGCAATTGCTTGTAATCTAATCCATCGAGTAATGTTTCGTAACTTGGTTCAGTTTTATTCTTTTCCTGCTCCGCAGGATCGACCAAACTGGAAAGAAAGGCATCAATATTTTTCTGATCTACCTGGTTTTTGTTTGTGATGAATTTTTCAGAATATTCCCTGGCGTCTTTGGCTGGGGCTTTTCCTTTGATGAATTTTTTTGACAGTTTGAGTATGCTCTTACCAATTTCACGGCTTACCGCTTCAGCGGCGATATATCGTTTGATAAAAAGTGGGGTTTTATGGATGTCATAAGAGGCGGCAAGTGTTAGAGATATGAACTTGAGAATTTGTTTGGCGGCTCGCGCTTCCACCGTTGAGTTTGGTTGATGCTCCACCTCACCTCCGAGGTTCAGCAACTTCAGCAACTCTTTCGCTACGCTTCGTCGTATTTCTATCGGTGGATGGCGATAATCACCTTCGGCACCTTTCCGACGAAGCGTGTCTTCAAAAAAGTCCAGGAATGGTTCGCGCATTGCTATCACACTCCAGGCGTCTTCAAATAGTTCTTCGAACCAATTCACGTTCCAGCCATCAACCTTGATCTGGTTTTTTTTCTCATCTGATAGCCCTATCAGCATTTGCTCAAACTGATGGTTGAAGTCACCAACATGGTTGCCCAAGAATTGTGGTATATCTTCTTTTTTCTCAGGAAAAAGTTTTCTAAGATTATCAAGATAGTCCTTACCAAATTTATTAGTCCGATCCTTGAATAAACTCTTTAAACTGGCATCCTCTGTGATTGTAGCTATATCTGGGCCATGCCGCGCCAATAAACTGGAAAAGTTTTCTGCAAATGTAGTCCTTTTGGGATTCAAAAGTTTACTCAAATTTATTTTAATGGAATTAATCGTCGTATCCTTTTTCAAAGAACGCACCTTATAACCTGCTAATTCGTGCCATAAGATGCTCCAATCCCAGGGGGCTCGCACGCTGTAGATAGGCACCGTGAGCACCGCAAGATTTTCAAAGTATGTAAAGAACTCCAAGGCGAAAACATTGCTGGGTACAATGACAACGCGTTTTTCTTGTAAACCAACTGAATAAGCCGCTACATTCCCGACCAGTTTCAATGTCGGCATTAATTTATCTGCTTTGAACGCCTGGCTATTAACGGCTATAGGCTCGAGGCGTTGCCATTCCTCTTTGAGTTTATCGAGGGCTTTTTGCAGTTCTGTGGAAAAATTTTCCTTCAAGATTTTGTACTCGGCAACAGCAATCTTATGATCTTCGGTCAGGAGTTTTTTAGCTGTTTTTAAACCTTTGAGCAAATCTTTATTTTCTGAACTTAAACCCTTCAAATCATCACGTATATATTTGAGAGCGTTTTTGGCTTGATTTTGCGCAATGCGTCTTGTATCGAGATCTTTAAGCAGGGAGAGTTCGTATTGTATATAGAACTTTTTTGCCATGCGTAGGTATGTTTCAAGCAGTTTCCGTATGTCTATCAGCGCCCCTTTATTGATGCTATATCCGTCACCGTAAAGGAAGAAATCTGTGAAGGTCATTCCTCCAGTGTGTTTACTAAATCTTTTAAGAATTTTATCCAATAAAGTAAACAGTTCTTCCATCCGAATTTTACCGTCCAATGATTCAAGTGATTCAAGACCTTTTTTTACCGAATTTTTTGTTACCATCGACAGTATTTCGAAGTCGATCTTCGGATTGTGTTCCTTTAATAATTTGAAAAATTGACTGAAACCTTGTGTGATGGAATTCCCCATACTATTGTGAAATTCTTTAAAAAATTTATTGTCCAATGAAATAAGCAGTTCATCTACTCGAAATGTTTCGTCCAATGGAGTGAGAAGATTTATTATCTCAGCTTTATCTATAGACAGGTCTTTGATGCTCTCTGGCAGACCGATTGATGCAATAATATCGTCTATGTAACCGAGCATTTGCACGAAGGATATCTTCACGCTATTGTGAGCTCGTTTAAGAGATATATCACCTAATGATCCAAGTAGTTCTTCTAATTTTTGTTCATCGGTAACCATGTTAGCCTCCATAACTAAATCTGATTTGGTGACGAATTATTGAAACTCGCGCGCCTTGGTTGGATGTCAGCTCAAAATCACAGATTAAGTAGAACCCTGTTTCTTTAAAAACCCTCTTAAATAGGCTAGGTTGCGGTTTCGGTTGCTTGAAAATTAGAGCGTTTGTCTCCTGTGACCAGCAACTCAAACCTTGATTGACAGGAGTAATTTAGTGGCCTATCCCCGTAAATTCTGTTTTTCCAGAATGAACCCAAATCTAAAGTAACAACAACTACCACCCAAAAACAATGGCGACCTGCAAGGGGCGCCATTGTTTTTTACTTTTTGTTGTTCGTTACATATACCGTCACTGCTTCGCGCATAAATTCTGCAAGCTGAGGGTGCATTTTATCGAAGTTGGCTTTGAATTTCGGATCATCGTTATACCCATTGGCAAGACCGAGCAATTGATCGAGGTTCGGGGTCCAGAAG
>JAENVX010000021.1 GCA_016650355.1 Bacteroidia bacterium
GTATGGTCTGCCCTTTTTCAAATTTACCCAATGCCTCCATGTATGCTTGGATGTCTTTAATCGGAAGTTCGCCCATCTGTTGAATAATATCCCCTGATTCAATCCCGGCCTTTTGTGCTGGCTTGCCTTCTGTAACACCATCCACTTTCAATCCGTCCACATCAGAGGTGTAGCTGGGCATTATGCCCAACGTGACATTAAAACTTCTAGCTGAGTTCATTGTTTTATTTTTAGTTTTTAGAAAAGTTAACTTAGGTAGTCCATCCAGTTGATCAATTACCTTGATAATCAGATTCAACACTTCAACCTCACCCGCATAATTTATTTTGTCCCAATCATCCGTGGGCTTATGGTAATCCATGTGAGATCCTGTGAAGAAATGAAGTACTGGAATATTTTTTAAATAGAACGAAGTATGGTCCGAAGGACCAACTCCTGCTGAATCGGTTTTTATTTTCAATTCATCTGTTGATAAACTATTAAGAAGATTTTCCCACTCAGCGCTCGTGCCTGTTCCACTCACAGCCAAACCATTAGTTGCGGTGTCGAGTCTACCGATCATATCCATGTTCAACATGTAATTCACTTTCTTCAGATCAATGGTGGGATGTTCGGTAAAGTATTTGGAGCCGTATAAACCTAACTCCTCGCCACTGAAGCAGATGAAAAGAAAATTGTAGTTCTCTTTTTTTTCATTACTTATAAAATAACGGGCGAGTTCAATCACACCTGCGACACCCGATGCATTATCATCGGCACCGTTGTGTATTTTGTCTTGGGGGTTGGCGTCTAATGAACTCCCCTGATTGCCATTACCGAGGTGGTCATAATGTGCACCTATTATAATGGTAGATGAACGATTGTTATCCAGAAAGCCAACTACATTATTGGCGATGCCATCTTCACCGGTTCCATGCATACCGGATTTAAAAGAGAATGACTGAAAATAGGTTAACCGATCTCCTTTTGGTTCAATACCCATTTTTCTGAATTCTGATTGTATATAGCCGGCTGCCAATTTTTCACCGGTAGTTCCTGTACCACGGCCATTCAGCGAATCACTGGATAGAATCTTAATGTGCGTTTGAATTTTGTCTACGTCAACCTGTTGTGCATGACAACCTGTGCCGAAAATTAAACTCGCTATAATAATGAGGCCGTTTTTCATATTCTTAGTTAATGACCTGCAATTTAATTTTTATCTGGAATCCGAATAGCTATTTTTGGTAAAACAGATGCCCTATGGAACCTCTAAAACTTGTTCTGCTAACCGATTTCTCTCCATTGTCAAAGGTTGCCATTCAGTATGCGATGAAAATGGCGTCCAAACTTGAAGTGGAATTTACCATTATCAATGTGGTGCGATTGGATGGGGTGCCCAAATCTAACCTAAAGTGGAAACAAATTGAGCGTAGTCTGTTGATGGTGGCAGAAGAAGAAGGTGAGAAACTGGTGAATGAGCTTAAAGCAAAAACAAACGCTCCGATTGTGTTTAAGGCTATTCGAGCACACACTGTTGCAGATATGGTGACCAGGTATGTCGAAAAAAATTATACCAACCTGGTAATCATGGGCAGCCAGGGAGCAAGTCAGTTGAAGAAAACGATGTTAGGCGGAACCACTGTGGCCGTTATCGATTCTGTTCATGCGCCAGTTTTGGCGATCCCTAGACTCGCAGAGTTTAAAAGCTTTAAGCGTGTGGTGTATTCTTCTGATTTAAAAGATCCTAAAAAGGAATTGGAAATCCTTATACCTTTTGCTCAAATATTCGATTCGCGCATCCATATGGTACATGTGGTTCCTGCGATAGATATGCAGGTGGAGGAGCAACGAAAAAGTGTGGAGGCCCTAATCCAAAATAGTAGCTATAGCAAAATAGATTTCAAATTGCTGATTAACGATGATGTACCTGGCGCTATTGATAATTATATAAAGGAAGTGAAAGCCGATTTACTAACCACGTTTACACACGAGCTCAATCTTTTTGAAAAACTTTTCAGATTAAGCGTTACTCGAAAACTGGCGTATAGAGGAAGCATTCCTCTGCTTGCGTTTAAGCGAAAGTAAAATGAATTAAAACTCCGCGTTTCCCGGAAATCTTGGAAATGGAATAACATCGCGGATGTTGGTCATGCCGGTAACAAACAACATTAAACGCTCAAAGCCAAGACCGAAACCACTGTGGGGTGCAGAGCCAAATTTGCGTAGATCTATGTACCACCAAAGATCTTTCTCTGGAAGATTAAGTTCCTGAATTCTTTTCAACAGGCGGTCATAGCGTTCTTCACGCTGGGAGCCACCAATGATTTCGCCAATACCTGGAAATAAAACATCCATTGCAGCAACCGTTTTATCATCTTCATTTTGCCGCATGTAGAATGCTTTTATTTCCTTTGGATAGTTGTATAAGATGACGGGCTTTTTAAAATGCTTCTCCACCAAATACCGTTCATGTTCCGATTGCAAATCAACACCCCAATTTTCGATAAGGTATTTGAATTTCTTTTTTTTGTTGGGATTGGAATTTTTTAGAATGTCTATTGCTTCTGTATAGCTTAATTTCTGAAATTCATTGTCCGTTACAAATTTCAGTCTTTCCAGTAATCCCAATTCACTTCGTTGATCCTGTGGCTTGGCTGCTTCCTCTTCCTGTGCCCTCTTGTCCAGAAATTCTAAATCGTCAACACAATTATTAAGTGCATACTTTACTAAGTATTGTAAAAGATCAGTCGCCAATTGCATGTTGTCATGAATGTCATAGAATGCCATCTCTGGTTCAATCATCCAAAACTCTGCAAGGTGCCTCGTGGTATTTGAGTTTTCCGCCCTGAATGTAGGGCCGAATGTATATATTTCGCTCAGTGCCAACGCATATGTTTCTCCCTCCAATTGCCCTGAAACAGTAAGATTAGTTTCTTTTCCGAAAAAGTCTTCTTTATGATTTATATGCCCTTGATCATCAAGTGGTGGATTTTTAGGATCTAAAGTCGTTACTCTAAACATGGCTCCGGCACCTTCAGCGTCTGAGCCAGTTATGATCGGAGTATGGATATAATTAAATCCCTTGTCGTTAAAGAATTTGTGAATAGCGAATGACATGGCA
>JAENVX010000022.1 GCA_016650355.1 Bacteroidia bacterium
CCTGGGGGAGTTCAGCAGGAGCTGGTCGTGCCGATTTGCCAATGCAAAGATACGACTGACGGTATACAAACCAATGCTCAGTAAAAAAATACCCACACAGATCTATAATACAAACTGGTCTAGCTCCTCTCCTCCGGAGAGGCGGGGGTGAGGTCATTTTGCTACTCCGGATAGATAGAGGTTAAATTCCATTGGATTACCAATCTCAAAACCATCTGCATTCAGATCATCAAATATTTCGCTGTCAAATTCCAGCTCCCTTTGTGCGGAATTCCCGTCAGGGAAAATGGTAATTTCAGTTCCTTTATAATGAATTGGATTTACTTTTACCAGCACTTTTGTGCCATCGATTTCTTTTTTAAAGTATTGATGAACTATGTTATTTTGTTTACTCATAGTGTAAATTTAGCATTGCGATGATGCGGTTGCTACTACCTGAACGAATTGAGACTAAACGATTAATCCTTCAGCGCCTAAGGTACGAAGATGCGGAAGAAATATTTTACACCTATGCCAGCAAGCCAGAAGCGACAAAATATGTCTCATGGCCAACGCACGAAAGAATAAGCGACACTCGCAATTATCTCAAATACGCAATTCATGGATGGAATTTAGGAATTGATTATTCGTTTGCGATAAGACTCAAAGAGACTAACTTAATGATTGGCTCTTTTGGCGTATTGAACGAACACGGTAAGCTGCAATTCGGATACATACTAAGTCCCACACAATGGGGCATGGGCTATGCAACGGAAGTATGTAAAGTGATGATGCCAATCCTAAGATCACGGCAGGGTGTTTTTAGGGTTGGTACCTTCGTGGACGTGGAAAATTTGGCATCCGCAAAGGTGCTGCAAAAATCAGGATTGATTGAAGAAGTAAGACTTCCCAATTGGCATCGCTTCGTCAATCAAAATAGTGAGGCCAGAAATTGTATTTTGTTTCGACTACCATAGATGACCTTTATAGTTCAAAATCATCCCAAGTTACAGATATGCTTTCCAGGCTATGAGATTTCAAGATTGGCTTTTGCCATCGTACTTTCTTTTAGCTAACTTAAAGATTGAACTATAGAAGGGTCGCAGAACGCTTATAACATGATTGAGCCTATTATTCAGGAGGATGGAAATTTTTTTAATGAAGAGAACTTTCGAAAGATTGTAGAATATGCCCCTGTTGGTATTCTGATGATCGATGGAGACCTACATTGGCGCATGGTTAACCAGCGTTTTTGCGACATCACGGGATACCCGAAAGCTGAATTGTTAGGCAAAACGTTTATAGATATTACGCATGAAGAAGATGTCAAACTCAACATGGATCTCTATCTTAAAATGTTGAGCGGTGCCATTGATAATTATGAATATGAAAAACGATACATAAGAAAGGATGGAAGGATTATTTGGGTCCATTTAAATGTTTCTGCTATTCGTATGAATGGAAACTATTCTCATATGGTCGTAACAGTTCAGGATATTGACGAGAATAAGCAGTATCGGCAGGCGTTGGAGTTAAAAAACAAAGAGCTTGATACGCTCTTCTATAAGGCCTCTCATGATTTAAGATCTCCGGTTTCCTCTTTGAAAGGACTGTGTCACCTGCTCAAAGGTGATCACCCAAACCTTGTCGATGACGAGTCATTCGCGCATCTTGAGCAAACAGTGAATTTCTTGCAATTACAAAATAATCGATTACTCCTATTGACACAGATCAACGATCATACTGTTGAGCTAAATTCTAACCTGGTCACCAAATTGGTATCAAATATTGAAAAGCACCTTGGCCTCGCAGGGACCATCGTCCGTCATCGCAATCTCAACTATTCAATCCAAACAGATAATTTTTTATTAACTGTAATTCTAACGAACATTTTGGAAAACATCCTTGCGCATAAGTCCCCAACGCGAGCGTTAAAAATTGAAATTAAACTTCAGGTGGAGCCAGGGAGAAGCTTGATTCAAATAACAGATAATGGAAGGGGCATAGAACCCATTGCAATAGCGCATGCCTTCGACATGTTTTATAAGGATTCATCTGATGCTACCGCAACCGGACTTGAGCTCTATATCGCCAAAAAGGCTGTTGATAAACTTAAAGGTGACATCGAACTTGAGTCTGAGGTAGGAAAAGGATCGATATTCTCAATTTTCCTTCCTAGCGTGTAAAAGTTAATTTTGTAAATCGTAAATACCTCCAACTAAATTTTATCTATGAATCGGTTCAATTTCCTATTGTTAATTGGCTCTTTTGTTGCCTGTACCTCAGAAACAAAAATGGAGGAAACTCCCATAGCGTCAGGTCTTGAGTTATCCAATATGGATACAACAATCCGTCCGCAAGACGATTTTTTCCGGTTTGTAAATGGAAATTGGATTAATCGTACAGCAATCCCATCTGACAGGGGTTCGTGGGGCTCCTTCAATGAATTGGCCGAGCTTAATAACAAGACGGTACTAGATGTTTTAAAAAGGGCAGGGGAGAATCCCAAATACACGGAGGGGACTGATCAGCGTAAAGCTGCTGATTTCTTCAGCATCGGGATGGACTCATCCTTGGCGGAAACAGCAGGGATGAAACCATTGGAACCAACATTGAAGACCATTGAGGCCATCCAGAATAAAAGTGAACTTCAGGCCTATTTAGTAGAGCAGGAACTTGAGGGTGGAGGTGCGTTTTTTAGCTTTCAGGTATTTCCTGATTTAAAGAACAGCAAGAAGATGGCCGCATACCTGGGATCAGGAGGAATTGGATTGCCAGAAAGGGACTATTATTTAAAGTCGGATGAAAAGTCGAAGGAGACCAGAGAGAAATATAAGGAACATGTTTCCAGAATGCTGGTACTAATTGGGCAAGATGCCTCAAGTGCCAAAAAATCAGCCGAAAGTATAGTGGCAATTGAGTCTCAACTGGCGAAAGCAACACTTACAAAGGAGGAGAGCCGCGATCCAGTTAAGCAGTACAATAAGAAATCAATTCCAGAACTTTCTGTCTTAGCGCCATCAATAAATTGGGAATCATACTTCCAATCAATAGGAGTGGGTGAAGACTCCATTATTGTAACCGAGCCAGTTTTCATGAAGGGATTTGAAAGTGTATTGAATAGTTACGGTTGGAATGATATCAAGGTTTATCTGAAGTGGACAGCTCTTCGAGGTTCTGCTCCATTTTTGAATCATGAGGTGGTTCAGGAATCTTTTGACTTCAACAGCAAGTACATGCGCGGTGTCGATCAGATGAGACCTCGTTGGAAGCGCGTACTAAATACTACCGATGTGTTTTTAGGAGAAGCGATAGGTAAATTGTATGTAGATGAGAATTTTCCACCAGAAGCCAAACGGAAAGCCTTGGAGATGGTAGAGAACATTAAATTTGCTTTTGCTGACCGGATCAAGAATGTAGATTGGATGTCGGACTCTACAAAAAAAGCTTCACTAAAAAAACTTAGTACCTTCAATGTTAAGATAGGTTACCCGGATGAATGGAAAAACTATTCAGGTTTACTAATAGAGAAGTCACCCGAAAAATCTTCGTATTATCAAAATGCAGTCAATGCCTCGAAGTTTGTAGTCCAGCAGAATATCGCTAAACTAGGTAAGCCAGTTAACACGAAAGAGTGGGGGATGAATCCACAGACTGTCAATGCGTATTACAATCCACTCTTTAATGAAATTGTTTTCCCGGCTGGTATTTTGCAGCCACCCTTTTATAATTACAAAGCCGATGAGGCTGTTAATTATGGAGGCATTGGAGCGGTAATCGGCCATGAGATTTCTCACGGTTTTGACGACCAGGGAAGTCAGTTCGACTCAGAGGGAAATTTGAAAAACTGGTGGCTAGAGGAGGATCTTCAGAAATTCAAAGCGAAAGGAAAAGCACTTTCGGATCAGTTTAGTAAATATGAACCTTTACCTGACGTGCTGGTTCAAGGAGAGTTTACGTTAGGAGAAAACATTGGTGATTTGGGCGGCCTGAATGTAGCGTATGACGGTTTGCAACGCTTTTATCGTGAGCATGAAAAGCCAGGATTGATAGATGGATATTCACCCGAACAGCGTTTTTATCTCTCATGGGCAACTGTTTGGAGGATAAAATATAAGGACGAAACACTTAGAACTCAGGTGAATACTGATCCTCATGCTCCGGGAATGTTCAGGGCGAATGGACCTATTTCCAACATCGTAGAGTTTTATGATGCATTTGGGGTAAAGTCCGGTGATAAAATGTATCGTGAGGAAAAGGATCGTGTCAAGATTTGGTAGAAAGTAAACCCTTTACTATACTTGCCAATAATTTATTTTATCCAAATGGGAAGGGGAGACAAGAAAACAAAAAAAGGAAAAATCTCAATCGGTTCTTTCGGTGTTTCAAGAAAAAGGAAGAAGGCTAAGAAAAACGTAGCACCAGTAGCAAAAGCTGAAGTTGTTGTAAGCGAGGTTGTTGTTAAGCCAAAAGCTAAAAGAGCACCAAAGAAAAAGGAAGCTGCAGAATAAATGAAGACTTTTCAAAATAGTGCATGGTGGTGGCATCTGTCGAATTTCGATCGGTGAACGGCTATGTATTAAACAAAAGATAAAAAGATTTTAAACGCCCGCTCCGATCCATCGGGGCGGGCTTTTTTTATCCCCTCTCCTTCAGGAGAGGGGGCAAGGGTGAGGTAAATTTGAATGTATGAAATACAAACTCAATACGCGATCAAAAAAACTGCTGGCAGACACCTTGACTCCGGTGAATATTTACCTAAAGTTGCGCGATGTTTATGCTGGGAGTCTTTTGCTGGAAAGTTCCGATTATCACGGTCATGAGAATAGTTTATCCTTTATTTGTTGCGAGCCATTGGCATCCTTTCAGGTGCACCAGGAGGTGATTGAGATGAGGTTTCCGGATGGCACTAAATTGTCTGAGGCCATTACGGAGAATGGACAGGTTCTGCAGAAGCTGGATGATTTCAGGCAATCATTTGAGGTAGATGGTGCCAAGACAAAGTATAGCTCGAGTGGTCTTTTTGGATATATTGCTTATGATGCCGTTCGTTATTTTGAAGATATTTCAATTCAAATTACACAACGCAGTATTCCTGATATTCTATACAAGGTGTATCGTTATGTAATTCTAGTCGATCATTTTTCAAATGAGTTGACATTGTCTGAAAACCTATTTAACAGTGAAACAAAATCGGGACTTGAGAAGTTGGAGAAGATTATCTTCAGCAACAGATTTTCTACTTTTCCATTCAAGACAACGGAAGAAGAAGTCTCAAATATTACGGATGGCGAACATATTGAGAATGTAAAGTTGGGGATTAAGCACTGTCAACGCGGAGATGTATTTCAGATTGTTTTGTCGAGGCGATTCACCAGCGGATTTAAAGGAGATGAGTTTAATGTGTACAGGGCGCTTCGTTCAATTAACCCTTCGCCCTACCTGTTTTATTTTGACTATGGTAGTTTCAAGATCTTTGGTTCATCGCCAGAAGCTCAAATTCAGATTAAGAATGGTGAAGCAAGTATTTACCCAATAGCTGGAACCATTAAGCGTACGGGTAATGATCAGGAAGATGCCGCATTGGCTACTGAACTTTCGCTGGATGAAAAGGAAAATTCAGAACACGTGATGCTTGTGGATTTGGCTCGCAATGACTTAAGCCGCGATTCTGAAGAAGTGAAAGTGAGTGTGTTCAAAGAAATCCAATACTATTCCCACGTCATACATTTGGTTTCAAAAGTTACAGGAAGACTGCATGAAAATGTATCTCCCCTGAAATTGGCAGCGGATACCTTCCCGGCAGGGACATTATCCGGGGCGCCCAAGCCCATGGCAATGACACTGATCAACAAATATGAAAATGTAAATCGAAGTGTTTACGGTGGTGCTATCGGTTTCATAGGTTTCAATGGAGATTTCAACCACGCAATTATGATTCGCACTTTTCTGAGTAAGGATAATAAATTGATTTACCAGGCAGGTGGTGGAATTGTGGCGAAGTCAGTCCCTGAAAATGAATTGCAGGAAGTAAACAACAAGCTGGCAGCATTGCGGAAGGCAATTAAAATGGCGGAGAGCCTGTAAAATTTTAAGATTCGAAAATTAATATAGTATGGCAAAGATTAATTCTTTTGAGGAAATGGATATTTGGAATGATGCCGTTAAGATTGGAGTAAAAATCTATAGAATCACATCCGAAGGAAGCCTTGAAAAGGATTTCAGGGCAAAGGATCAATTGCGGGCCGCAGCAATATCAATTTCTAATAATATTGCTGAGGGCTTTGAATATAAAAGTAATAAAGCATTTCTAAGGTTCCTACTTTATGCAAAA
>JAENVX010000023.1 GCA_016650355.1 Bacteroidia bacterium
AATATGCACCTGCAACAAACACTCTATTTTTCGATTGACTTTTTTGGCCTGCTTATTTATTTCTTCCAACAGCTTTTGGCTGTCAACCGAATGAATAAGTGACACTAAAGATGCTATATACTTAACCTTGTTGGTCTGTAAATGTCCTATAAGATGCCACTGAATATCTTTTGGAAGCAATTCCCATTTAGCAACCATTTCCTGTACTTTATTCTCCCCGAAAACCCGCTGATCTGAGTGATAAGCCTCCAGGATTTTATCGGATGAGTGAGTTTTGCTTACTACAATGAGTTTGCAGCTTGCAGATTCGATCTCATGTCTAAATAAAGATAAGTTGTTTTTTATATTCATTTTTTAACTTAGCGAATTAAGGTAACTCTATTCAGTAGAGATTCGATTGATTATTTTGATTCATTCGATTATTTAGAACTTCTTTGTATTGGCAAACCGCAACGCTTGGTCAGCAGGGGTTGTCTATGTAAATAGCTATGAACAGGATGTACTAAGGAAGATCTAGTCATTTCAGTTAACCACAAATTGAGTAGTCAAAAATATGGCGATTATCGGAACCTTACTAAAAAAAGGAATAAAGCTTCGCGAGAATCTTGAGCAAGAGTACTCTTCACCTATTGAATTGCAAAAGCGGGAGTTAAAAGAGCTTATGATTACCGCAAGTCAAACAGAATTTGGTAAGTATTATAATTTTAGCGAGATACTTAAACATTTCCGCAAGGAAGACAAAGGCTTTTATAGGCTGTTTAAATCTTCAATCCCGCTTCACGATTATAATAAGATTTATAAAGATTGGTGGCAGCTTGCCCTTAAGGGTGCGAAAAACATTTGCTGGCCGGGTCGGGTAAAATACTTCGCGCTTAGCTCAGGAACTTCAGAGGCGTCTTCCAAATATATTCCTGTCACGAAGGAAATGACCAAAGCAATACAGCGAACTAGCATCAGACAGATCATTTCTTTATCAAAATATGATCTTCCTGCAGAATTATTTGAAGCAGGAATTCTTATGATTGGAGGAAGCACTCACTTAAATAAACGGGGAAGTTATTTTGAGGGTGACTTAACTGGCATACAGGCGGCCGGACTTCCCTTTTGGTTCCAGCATTTTTATAAACCAGGTAAGAAAATTGCCAGAACCCGCAACTGGGATGCAAAGCTCAATGAGATTGTAACGAAAGCTAAAGATTGGAATATTGGAATTATTGTTGGTGTACCAGCATGGATACAAATCCTGTTGGAAAAAATAATTGTATATCATCAACTTGAAAACATACACGAAATATGGCCAAATCTACGCGTGTACGTTCATGGAGGAGTTTCTTTTGACCCATATAAAAAGGGCTTTGAAAAATTATTGGGTAGGCCAATCTTTTATATTGAAACTTACTTAGCCTCAGAGGGCTTTTTGGCATACCAAACAGTTCCCAAACGCAAGTCCATGCGACTCGTCCTCAATAATGGTATTTTTTATGAGTTTGTACCATTTGACGATAAGAATTTTTTACCCAATGGTGATGTTAAGCCCGATGTTGAATCGTTTTTAATAGATGAAGTGGAGGAGGGAAAGGAATACGCAATTTTACTTTCAACGTGCGCTGGGGCTTGGCGTTACCTGATTGGTGACGTTGTAAAATTTGTATCCGTTGAGGAATCAGAAATAATTATTACTGGACGAACCAAGCACTTTCTTAGCTTATGTGGTGAGCACCTATCTGTGGATAATATGAATAAAGCGATTGAATTGGTTGCGGACGAAATGAATATCGCGGTCAAGGAATTTACCGTTGCTGGCATTCCTTTTCAAAATCTTTTCGCCCACCATTGGTTTATTGGCACGGATGATAAAGTTGATAAAAGACTTTTTAAAGAACGGTTGGATTTTCATTTAAAGGCATTAAATGATGACTATACCGTGGAGCGAAGTGCAGCCTTGAAGGAAGTGATTGTTGATATTTTTCCAGTTCAGATTTTTTATCAATGGATGGAATCACGAGGTAAAGTAGGTGGTCAGAATAAATTTCCGAGAGTGATGAAGAGCAGTATGTTGGATGAGTGGTCAAACTTCCTTGCTAATCTACATTGATGGAAATAGTTCTAAATGGGGTCAAGTTTGGTGTTGTACTGGCCCTGCTTATTGGTCCCGTATTCTTTACTATCATTCAAGTAAGCATTGAAAGAGGATTTTGGAGCGGAGTGATGGTTACGCTTGGCACCTCACTAAGTGATACAATTTATGTAGCGATCTGTTATTTTGGACTCGTGCAATTAATTGATGATCCACAATTTAGGATGTGGATGGCATATGTGGGAGGAACGATCATGATCGTGTTTGGCCTTTATCACTTGCTGGTGAAGAGCCGTAAAAACGTATCGAACACATTAAAAGTAGAAGAAAATAAACCTTTCTATCGCTATTTTATTAAAGGGTTTATCATCAACGGACTTAGCCCAAGTGTTTTTGTTTTTTGGGTTGGCACCACTAGTCTTGCCACACTTAGTTTCGGATATTCTAAAGCTTCGCAATTTATCATCTTTTTCGCAGCGCTGTTAGGTACAGTATTGGTTACGGACATACTAAAAGCATATCTCGCAGGTAAATTGCGAACTTTGGTAACCCACCATTTTTTGATGATCCTTAATATAGGTCTGGGAGCTGCCCTAATCATTCTTGGTGCACGTCTTATTTTCCTTGCAAAGACGATCACTTTTAATTAGGAATTTAGTCCTGGAGAACGTTGCTCATGAAACTTGATTTTAGCACAAGCCAGATAAGAAAGAATAGAATTGCCCACCGCAGGTAAATGAAGTAATAATCGGAAGTGTCTTTAAATCGGGTCTCTTTTATTTCAGCTTTTTCATACTGATCAATTTGCTTAAACACTTGTATTAGCGCTTGGTTATCCGTTACGCGAAAAAATTCACCTGAACCGATATCAGCTATTTTCCGCATCGTGGATTCGTCCACTGTATTTTCAACCATGTGAGGCCGGCCAAAATAGTCTTTTCCAAAGGGGACTAACCCTTCCTTGCCAACCACAATTGTATAAATTTTAATATCGTATGCAGCCGCAAGTTCTGCAGCTGTTATCGGGTCAATATTACCTGCCGTATTATCACCATCGCTTAGGAGGATACATACTTTTGATTTTGATTCGGACTCTCTCATTCGATTAGTAACAACGGCCATGGCACTGCCGATGGCAGTACCCCTGTTTTCAATCATATCAAAACTGATGTCATTAAGGTAAGAGTTTAATAATTCGTAATCGGTCGTCAAGGGCGCAAGAGAAAATGCATCTCCTGAAAAAACAACAATCCCAATTCTATCTTGTACCCTTCCCTTAATAAAATCGCGGGCAACGTCTTTAGCTGCTTCTAGTCGGTTTGGTGTAAAGTCTTCAATTTGCATCGACTGAGAGATGTCAATTGCCATCATGATCTCAATACCTTCTGTCCATTGTTCTACTTTGTCATTGGTTTTTTGAGGACGTGCAAGCGCAACCAGAATTAATATGATTACCAAGCTCAATACAATTTCTGGCACTAGTCTAAAAAGAGTTAGAGCAGATGCTTTAAGGTCACTTTTTACGAGGGCGACCGGTAGTTTTTGATTTAGGAAATAACGGAAAATCCATCTGCCGATAAATAGCAAAGGGACAAGTAAAATGCAAATTAAAAAGACAGGGCTATCCCAAGTAAACCCCTTCAATATAGGCGGGGCAAACCAATGCATTGAATACCACGGATCGGTTACACTATCCATTTTTTGTCTCCTCAAGCTTTATCCGAAACTGTTGCTCACAATACAAACGAAGGCTCTCCAATGATTGTTCAGACGATGAATTAATGCCACCATACACTGCTCGATCAATTGAATGAAGTGCAGAGCCAAGTTGCTCATTTTGATCAAGCCTAATTATTTCTTTTGAGGTAAGTTTTGAAAACGGTGTTTGTACAAGATTTTCCATGTAGTTTTTCCAAAGCACAAGCGCTGCCTCCACTTTTATTGTTGAAAACTCGGAATGTAATCCGGATATTGTTTCACTGAATTTCGTAATGAAATTTTGATGATTGCGATTGAGCTTCCTTAGTAGGAAATATTTTCTTACCCGCTTTCCAAAAATAAGAAAGCCCACTATTGCCAATACCAGAAGACCGCCCGAAATAATTAGAGCGACAGGATAATTGAATAGCCATTTTACGTTTAAGTAATTGGTATTTGTCTTTAGAGGAAGGTCTTGTGCTGCAACAGAGTCAGGAATATTGCGGACAAGCTGGTTCAGAATAACATCATCTAAATTTGAGAAAACAGCGGTACAATCTATTTTGTTAACAACATACACTGGCAGTTTTAGTTGTTGAACGCTATCGATTTCAAATGTTGCAAGTAAATAGACCACACTGTCATAGCTCAGCCCATCCGTAGTTTGCGTAGTAAAAAACTTTTTCTTTTGAAATTCAAATGGCGATACAGAATAAGTGGAATCCGGAAAAATAACAGTAAGGTTTTTAGGGTAGCTGGCTGTAAGGCTAAATGGAATTTGTTCTCCGATTTTTACACTATCGGCCATAAAGCTTCCGCGCACCTTAATATCTTGACCAAAAGCAACTGAACTAATTAAAAGAATGACAATTGAAATAGAAATTTGACTACGCACTTTTCAAAGATTTATTTCTGACTTTAAATAATTTGAGAAGCTTGGGGACATAATCGTCACCTGTGTCTAGACTTAAAAAATTGATTTGATGTTTTTTGCTAAAGTCGGCAAGTTCTGATTTCCGACTTCCATGATGTTCACGTATTCTGTCACGAAAATCCCCAAAAGAAGTATTTACCCAAATTGTTTTCTTGCTTTCTTTATCAAGCACAGGAATGATACCTAGTTTAGGCAAATTTGTCTCACGTTTATCACTCACTTGAATCATCACCAAATCGTGTCTGCGGGCAAGAGATTTTAGATTGTGATAGAACCCTTCATCAATAAAATCTGAGATCAACACAATTACGCTTCTTCTTCTGATTGAATTAAGGGCGAAGACTATGGCCTTATTAAGGTTTGTTTTTAATGATTTTGGTTCGAGGTGAACAAGGCTGTGAATGAGTTCGTAAGCCTGGCCTAACCCTTTTTTGGGTTTTATAAATTTTTCACGCACATCTGAAAAGCAAATCAAGCCAACATGACTTGATTCTTTGGCACCTGACAATGCTAGTACTCCGCATATTTCTCTGCTTATATCCACTTTCGTTTTACCTGGACTGCCAATGGTTTGAGAGGCACTTACGTCCATTATAAAGAAAATGGTTTGCTCTTTTTCCTCTTTAAAAGTTTTTACAAATGTGCCATGTCCTTTAGCAGACACATTCCAGTCAATCGAGCGGATATCATCACCATATTGATATGGCCTTACATCATCAAACTCCAGCCCAGAACCTTTGAAAATGGAATGAAAGTCTCCTTGCATTTGGCTGTTGATAGCCTTGCGGATCTGTATTTCATATTTTCGAAGTTTTTTAAGTAGTTCTTTCAAAGCTGGCACTCTTTTAGCGACCCAAAAATAGTTAAATATGACTATTTTCGTGGTTCGAGAGGGGTAGTGGCGCGATAAAATTTGATAAAAGGTAGATTTAAAATGAAGTTTGCAATTGGATGGTTTACGATAATAGTTGTTTGTAGTTTTTGCGCGTGTAAGCCAGATAAAAAGCAGTTGGGTGTGTTGGAGCAACAACAATTAGCTGAAATTTTGGTAGAAATTTATACGGGCGAAGCCAGAATTTCGAACTTATCGGTGGTCAACGATTCAGCAGTCAAACTTTTTAGGCCATTTGAAGAAGCCTTGCTTAAAAAGAAAGGCATTCCTGATTCAATATTAAAAACTACCTTTCGCTATTACGTGGAACATCCTGTTGAACTAGAGCAAGTCTATGATATTGTCATTGACACGCTCAGCTTGAGAGAGCAGAAGGCTGGACTCCGGCTTAAGTAATTAGTGATTTGCCATTATTGACATACAACTAATGCGACAGATTCTTCCATGATTTATCCTGCGGATTGTGAACAAAAATTAGGGTTCGATCAGGTAAGGACGCGGTTAAAAGACTATTGCATTAGCTCGCTTGGGGAAAAACGTGTTGACGGCATCCAGTTCAATGCAGACTTTTCCATCATAAAAAACCTTCTCCAACAGAACTTAGAATTCAAACAGATTTTGGAGAAGGGTGATTCCATACCTACTTCAAATTATTTCGATCCAGAAGAGCTGGTGCCTACAATCGCCATCGAGGAATCCTTTATTGAGGAAGATGCTTTTGTTCAGATCATAAATTCGCTTCACTCTATTTTTGAATTCAAGCAATTCCTTCTTAAGTCTAAGGAAATCTATCCTGCGTTATTTTTTGTAAGTGAACCTGTAATTCTACCGAAACATGTGTTGTCAACTTTGCAATCACGCTTTGATGATCATGGAAAAGTTAAGGACAATGCCAGCCATGAACTTGGACGCATCCGGAAAAGATTTAAAGAGGAACAAGTAAGAGCAAGGAAGCTTGTTGAACAGATCTTTAGAATTGCAGCTGACCAAGGTTTTGTTCCAGAAGGGATGAGTCCAACGATTCGCGATGGCAGAACAGTAATTCCAATTTTGGCAGAGCATAAGCGGAAGATTAAAGGTTTTGTGGCAGATGAGTCATCAACCGGGCAAACAATTTTCCTTGAGCCTGCTGAAGTGTTGGAGGCAAATAATGAAATACGTGACCTGCAATTGGCGGAACGGAGAGAGATTGTTAAGATCCTTAAAGAGTTAACAAAAATTCTAAGAGCAAATTTGGTGGATTTTATAAATGCTTATGCTTTTCTTGGCCAAATGGACTTCAACAGAGCAAAGGCAAAATTTTCGATTGACATTGAAGCCGATTTACCTCAAATAAAAGACAAGCCTGATCTAAACTGGATGCATGCACGTCACCCCTTGCTACAGTTGAGTTTGAAAGGTAAACGCTCTGTTGTTCCTCTCACGATTGATTTGACGGAGGACGAAAGGATGCTTTTAATTTCGGGCCCAAATGCGGGTGGTAAATCTGTATGCTTGAAAACGGTTGGTCTGATTCAGTATATGCTTCAATGTGGTATGCTTGTTCCATTGCACGAGAAATCTACTGTTGGCTTATTCGATGATATTTTTCTGGACATTGGAGATCAGCAGTCTATAGAGAATGATTTGAGTACCTATAGCTCACATTTGAAGAACATGGGTTTTTTTCTTCAACATTCTTCTGCATCAACGCTAGTATTGATGGATGAATTGGGGGCTGGCACGGATCCTAATTTTGGTGGTGGCATTGCGCAGGCAATTTTGGAAGCATTGCTAAAAAAGGATGTTTGGGGCGTTGCCACCACGCATTATTACAATCTAAAACTCTTTGCTGGAAAAAATGAAGGCATACGTAATGGAGCCATGCAATTTGATACAAAGAAACTGGAACCGCTTTTTTTATTGGAGATAGGAAAGCCTGGAAGTTCTTTTGCCCTTGAAATTGCAAGAAAGACTGGTCTGCCTTCCGCTACTATTCAAGAGGCTGAAAAAATAATAGGTAAAGAGTTAACAGGTCTGGAAATGTTGATGAAAGCTGTAGCGGACGAAAAACAAAGCTTGGTCAGGCGGGATTCAGAGATGAGACAAAAAGAGAAGGAACTAGGTTCTTCGCTGGAAAAATATACCCAGCTATCTAATGCGCTTGAAAAAAGCAAGAAGGAGATTCTTAACAAGGCAAAATCAGAAGCTTCCTATTTATTGCAAGAGACCAACCGTGAAATTGAAAAGACTATACGCCACATTCAGGAGAATAAAGCGGAAAAGAAGGAAACCCGAAAAGTACGCCAGAACCTGATAGGCTTAATTGATAAAGTGAAGCCAGAGGGAAAGACTACACCAATTGAAACTCTGGAGATCAAAGAAGGTGACAAAGTCAGAATAATTGGGCAGGAAGTTACAGGCACGGTTTTATCCGTTAAAGCTAATTCAGCAGTCGTGCAGTTTGGCGATTTACGTTCAACGTTAAAAACGAAACAATTAATCCATAGCCAACATGTTGTAGTGGCTAAAGAATCTACAACTTCAAGGGCACGACAAATGGGTGTAGATATTCATAAAAAGCAATCACTCTTCAACAGCACATTGGATGTAAGAGGTAAACGAGTAGATGAGGTAATTCCGGTCCTCATTCAATTCCTCGATGATGCACTTCTACTTTCTCAGCATGAACTAAGGATTTTGCATGGAAAGGGTGAAGGTGTTTTGCGCAGCGTTATTCGTGATCAGCTAAAGCAAACAAAAGGTATTGCCTCTTATGCCGATGAGCATGTAGAGCGTGGAGGAGCAGGAATTACTGTAGTTGTGCTAAAATAAAAAAGGCTG
>JAENVX010000024.1 GCA_016650355.1 Bacteroidia bacterium
ATGAGCGGAGGCGTTTGTCTCTATAATCCAGTGATTTGCAAACCTCGCATTCGCATCCTATAACAGGCACGCCTTGTGAAGTTCCGCTGCCGAGAAAGGTAACTTTCACAGCCGAAAAGATTAAAGAGTAATTTCAGTCTGTGACAGTTCCTGATAAAGCTTTAGGCTCTTCTCAGTGAATTTGCTGGTATCTAAATCGATGTTTTTAAGAATATCCAACAGGGTATTTATCTTGCCCTCAGTAGTGAAGAACTTATTGATAATCATGATCTTCTGTTCTTTTAAAAGACAGTATCCAGATTTGAAACTACCTTTTTCGTAACGAAGAACGTAATCAGATTCTGCGATAAGATCTTCAAGTTTGGTAAGGAAATGATTGGTGTATTTGATCATTCGTAGTGGCGAATTAGTCGGGTGCAAGGTAAGCTTAAAATTTGTACTTCATAAATGGGTTGTTATGAAAATGAAGTTTTACGGGTAGAATACTAATTGATGATCCAAAAACAGCCCACCTGAATCCTTAACAATATGATAGTCTAGTGTAGTAGTAATACCTTTGTATGGTGAACAGAACAAAGCTTATCGTCATTGTAGGTCCTACTGCGGTTGGAAAAACTAATGTTGCAATCCAACTTGCTCAAAGATTTGAGTCCGAAATTATTTCAGCAGATTCGCGACAAATATACAAAGAGCTCGAAATTGGGACAGCCAAACCAACAAAAGAAGAACTGGGCTGGGTAAAGCATCATTTTATTAATATCAAGTCCATAGATGAAGATTATGATGCTGGGCAATTTGGTCGTGATGCGCTGGCATTAATTAACGATTTATTTAAAACGCACGGCCATGTTATTCTTTGTGGAGGCTCTGGTCTTTATGTAAAATCAGTAACAGAAGGATTTGATAAAATGCCTGTAATTGCTGAAGGTGTGCGTGAGAAAATTATCGAAGAGTATGAGTTAAATGGACTAGGCTGGCTTCAGCAACAAGTTGAGGCTGCCGATCCAGAATATTTCTCTCTTGTAGATCAAAAGAATCCACAGCGGCTGATGCGAGCTCTTGAGATAAATTATTCAACAGGTCAGCCTCTGAATAAACTTAGGAGTGAAAATAAACTCCGTCATGCCTTTGAAATTCTAAAAATAGGCTTGGAACTAGATCGTGAAGAGCTGTATCACCGAATTGATTCTCGGATGGACACTATGATCGAAGCTGGATTGTTTGAGGAAGCAAAGCACTTTTTTTCAAAGCGCGAGCTCAACGCCCTGCAAACTGTTGGCTATCAGGAAATATTTGGATACATGGATGGACTTTATAACAGGGATGAGGCCATCCGATTGCTAAAGAGAAATTCCAGGCGATATGCGAAACGACAGATGACATGGTTTAAGAAGGATAAAGATGTGATGTGGTATAGACCGAATGAAATTGATGAGATGATTAAAGCAATTGAAAATACATGATTCTGAATTTAATAAGATTAAACCAATGAAGTTTATATTTTTGAATTTTCTATTTTGAACAAGAAACTTCTAATCGTAACCTATTACTGGCCTCCTTCGGGTGGCAGTGGAGTTCAACGCTGGCTAAAGTTTGTAAAATATTTGCCACAATTAGGTTGGGAACCTTTTGTCTACACCCCAGAAAATCCTTCTTTCACTATTCAAGACAATTCTCTGGATAAAGACATTCCAGATTCAGTTGAAATAATTAAGCTTCCAATCTGGGAACCGTATGGTGCCTTTTTTAAACTCGCCAGACTTTTTGGAAAAAAAGATATTAAGCAGAGCGATTTCATAACAACTGGGAAGAAATCACTATTTCAAAAGTTAAGCGCGTGGATTCGAGGTAATTTTTTAATTCCAGATGCGCGAATATTTTGGGTGAAGCCATCCGTTGCCTTCTTGCACGATTTTATGAGGAGCAACGAAATTAATCAAATGATCACTACCGGACCTCCACATAGTATTCATTTGATTGGCCTGAAGCTTAAGCAGAAAAATCCTTCACTTAAATGGATCGCTGACTTTCGTGACCCATGGACAGAATGGGATTTACTGGATACCTTATCCTTGACCAGCATAGCCAGAAAAATTCATAAAAAGCAAGAACGAGCCGTATTACAAACAGCGGATCGTGTGATCACGATTGCACCCTTTCATGTGACCCGATTGGAAGCATTGGGAGACCGCAGTGCAGATTTGGTAACGAATGGTTTTGACGAGGATGATTTCAGAAATATTACTCGCGTGAAGACAAGCAAGTTTACAATACGGCATATTGGTATTGTTGATGAATTGCGTGATCCGAGGCCAGTGATGGAGGCGATTAGGATGTTATGTGAAAGTAATTCAGATTTTGCTAGCACCATCCGTATTGAATTTATTGGTAACGTAAATAGTGCCTTCAAGGAATTTGTTCAAAAGGACACCACGCTATCTAAAATCACGCAGTTCTTAAATCAAATCTCACACTCAGTATTGTTAACATTGTATGGTCAGACAGATTTACAGCTTTTGGTGCTTGCATCTACCGCGATAGCCCCTGGAAATCTTCCCGGCAAATTTTTTGAGTACTTAGCATCAGGAAATCCGATCTTAGCGATTGGACCCGTTGAAGGAGATGCGGCTGCAGTGTTGGTAACGACCAAAAGCGGAAAAATTTTCGAACGGTCTGATAATAAAGGTATTCAAAGGGCCATACTTACTTATTTTAATGATTGGAAGGAAGGTAGAGTTCAAGGCGATCGCGATGTATCTGCATATACTAGAGAGAAACTAACCCAACAATTAGTCCATATATTAGAAACCCTTTGATTTAATCCCCAACATTGAAAGAATTTTTTTAACAACGTTGTTCCCATCCGGGGAAGCATTTGATAGCAGCACAAGGATTCCAAAGACAATCGTGAGGATGCTTGACCGATAAATGATATCAATAAAAACGTAATTGACTTTTGGCAGGACCAGATTGATTGCAACCGCGACTACGGTTATCAGAAAAATTTTGATCGTTCCAAAACTAAATGGCTGCAATTTTAATGTTGCCCAAATAAATAGGAACTTGGTAAAGTTAAAGAATATCAGCGCAAGAGCCGCGCCAATGGCTGCCCCATTAATTCCATAGACGGGTATTAATAAATTGTTAGCAAACACGATAGAACCTGCAAGGAGAATGATTAAGAGGATATTGAAACTGTAATACTTAGACAAAACGATAATCTCACTGCTGGGACCAAATATCATATCAACCAATTTTCCGAACCCGACAATCATTACCACATATTTTCCAGCTTCATAGATTTCACTTTTAGGTATGAGTTGAAAAATATTGTCAAGGTTGGCCCATACACCGATGAGTATGAGCGCACCAATTATGAATTGATTGATGGCAGTCTTTTGATAGAGGGTCTGAATATCTTTTAAATCTTTTTTTTCAAATGCCCTCGCGATCAAAGGCATTGCAACCTGGCTTAACGCACGCTTTGGAATTTCTATAACTGTGGCCATGTAAAATGCTGTAGTATAAACAGCATTGGCGGCAAGCCCCAGCAATCCGGAAACCATGATGCTATCAACTTTTCCAATTATGATTAATCCAGCTGTACCCGCAAAACTTAATAGGCTGTATTTTAGTAATTCAGGCAACTTTATTTTATGAGCCGCAGAAAATTTAAGCCCAAGTTTCAGATCTCCGCTTCTTGCGAGATAAACTATTAGCGCCATCAGACAAACCAAGTAGCCCAGTGTGGTGCTGATAATAAATTCTTGAAAATCTAAGTACCCAAGAAAGTAGAATAGTACAAACAATGATAAGAATAAGCGCGAGACAACTTCACGCAAAAGATTGGGGAAGATAGTTTTTAGTAGCGATCTCGAATAAGCTTCCAGTAAAGACGTGATTAATAATATCAAGGTTAGCCACAGCACCAACGAGGCATAGTGAATAATTTCTTTAGCATTATCATTAAAATAAGAAAGTATGGAAGACTCTAAATATTGGAAGACCACAAAGAAAATGGCAAACCCCACTACGGAAAGGAGGAGCATGAGACTTATGAAGCTTCCCGATGTTTTTTGATCTTTGGCAAACTGCGGGTAATACCGAAAAATGCCTGATGCTAATCCAAATTGTGCGAAAGGGGAAAGGAGTATAGCAGCATCTTGTATTGTCCTGAACAACCCCACCTCTTCAGGCGAAAGAAATTTTGGATACAAGTAGAGTAAATTTATGTAACCAATTGCGACACCGCAGTATGAGATGATGGTGGTAATAATACTCTGACGAATAACAAGACCCATGGCGGCCGAAGTTAAATTTTAATTTGAGACAAATTCTGGTACGGTAAGTTTATTTTTAACAGAATGATGAAATACTTATTCATATTTTTACAATCGAAACAGAGGAATGCGATTTTCGATTTTTCAAACTCATGAAGGGAATAAAAATACTTTTGACATTCGATTACGAGTTGCCCCTAGGTACTTGTGAGGATTATCAAAAAGCACTGTTCCAGCCAACGGAAAATTTGATTAAATGTGCAAATAGCCTTGACGTTCCAATTGTTCTTTTTGCAGACATATGTAGTGTTATCCGATTTAAGGAATGGGATTTTGATAACTACTATGTTCCGTTTTCTAGCCAGCTTAAGAAATCTATAAGGGACGGTCATGATGTACAACTCCACATCCATCCACATTGGATGAACTCTACCTATTTGGATGGAAAGTTTGTTCCATCGACCTATTTTTCGTTAAGTTCTTTTAAGGATTCGCCATCCGGATTCAGCATTGAGAAAATTATTGAGCGGTCTTTTGCCGAACTAATTAAGATTGGTAAGGAAGCAAGTAGTGATTATAATGCACTTGCATTTCGTGCGGGAGGATACGATGTTGAGCCAGAATCGAAAAGAATATTGAACAAACTCTATGAATTAGGAATACGGATTGAAAGCTCGGTGATCAAGGATCTTTACCTCGATTACAGTTTCAGCCATATTGATTATTCTAGTACTCCAAATCAGTCAAATTGGTTTATTTCGAAAAATGGGCCTTTGACGAAACTTGGTAACAACGATTTAGTCGAGCTTCCAATTTCAAGCATGCCTATATCCTTTCCGAATATTCTTAGGAGAAGACTAAAGAAAACACTGAATAAAGATAGGTATAGGCAACGAGTTGTTCCCGTTTCTGGAAAGGGTTTTTTGGCGATGTCTGGAAATCAAACGATCAAAAGTAAACTACGAAAAATAACAAACCCCCAAGTGCTTTCTTTCGATAAAGAGCATTTGGAATATGAAGACCTGGCGTCAATCTTGACCTATAATTTCGATAAATATAAAAGCGAGTCGGGCGATTTGATCTTAACTGCAATTGGTCATCCAAAGTCGATGGGTCAGTATCACCTAAATTTATTACAAGAGTTCGTGGAGAAAACCAGGCTAAAATATCAGGATCAAGTAGAATTTGTTACCTATCCTAAAATTCTGGAATCTTATAAGACCCTATTGCATGCTTAAGAAACTCGATCAGTTTTTAAAACAAAATTTTCCAAGGCTTCACACGTGGATGAAAGGCTATACAAGATCTTTTAAGAAAAGCGTTAATCCCCAAATTAACAGACAGGAATTTATTGAAATGCTACGTAATGATTTGACGATAAAAGCAGGAGATGTAGTATTCATTCATTCTTCAATGCGTAACCTTTACCTATCTTTTGATAAACAGGAAATTCTGAATATTCTTTTGGAAGTAGTAACTAATGAAGGTACACTGCTATTTCCTTGCTGGCATTTTAACATTCGTGCTGAAGATTACATAAGGGAGCATGAAGTGGTCTTTGATTTTAATAATTCGTCATCTGCTATGGGGAAGATCTCAGATGTCCTGAGAAAAAGTCCACAAGCAAGTAGAAGTTTCCATCCAACAAATTCTGTGATTGCAATCGGTAAACATGCAAAAGAGCTAACTGCCGATCATGAAGAAGATATTTATCCTTGCGGGGTTAAATCCCCCTGGCATAAAATGATGAAGTACAATGCGAAAGTGGTGGGTCTGGGGGTTACTGTTGACAATCTTACATTTGTCCATGCGATAGAAGATTTCATCAAAAATGAATTCCCAATTAAAACTAGAATGCAAAATGTTTTTTCCTGTAAATGCATTGACCAAAATGGAAACATCAAAATGGTGGAAACATTGGTAGCCAGCACCAGCATCAACCCACGTAACGTGGTTGGCTTTTTTAATAAGCACATTTCAAAGAAAGCCTACCGTCAAGTGAAATTAAAAAAAATGGATTTCTTCAGTCTTGATGCGGTTCCCATCTTTGAGGAAATCAAAAATCTTGCCCTTGCTGACAAAACAATTTATCGCTATTGATTATGAGTAATGTTACACCATTCGTTGAATATAAGTATGAACATCAGTTTGAGTTTTCACAGGAAGACGTTAACCGATTTGCTCAGGTAACAGGAGATAACAATCCAATACATCTCGATCCGAATTATGCAGCAACAACAGCTTTTAAGAAGCCAATCATGCACGGTTTTCTATCGGGAAGTATTTTTTCAAAAGTATTTGGAACGATTTATCCAGGTGAGGGCACAATTTATATAAAGCAAGAAATGCTTTTTAAACGACCGATGTTTGTAGACATACCTTACTTTGCGCAATTTGTCATTGCTGGAATTGACTTGCAAAAATGTACCCTTGAAGTAGAATGCAAAGTAATTGATAGCGAAGGAAAGGTTTGTATTGACGGAAAAGCTTTATTGATGAATAAGCGAATCTTCGAATAATTAATTCGTCAAATATTTCTGTATAAGGTGATATTTTTCCGGATGTACAAAAAAACAATCGTGAACGCCATTGTCACTTTCTCGGAATAGGGTTGGAACGGGGTGTAGCTTACCTGCTAAATAATTGAAAAACTGATATCCGTTTTGCCTCATAATACCTTCAAGAGGTTCTTCATTTGTTTTAAATAGTGTTTCTGAAATAATAATTGGTTTTCTTTTCAATACTTCAGTAGCGCCTTTTAAGATGAGGTGTTCTGTTCCCTCCGTATCCATTTTTATAATATCCGGCCACGGCTCTTTTTGTTTTTCAATGAAATGATCAAGTGTGCTGATTTCCACCGTAATTTTTTTCATGCTTCTGCCAGGCTGTTCAATGTTGAGGTTACTCACGGCTATAAGATTGTGCATTAAGTAGGTATATTTTGAATGCGTAGCTTCCAGGAATTCTACTTTCCCAACTTCATTGCCAATAGCAAGGGCAAAGGGTTTCACCCGATCTATTAGGTGATTAGCTTCAATATTTTTATTCAAATAATAGAAAGGTCCGCTAGCTGGTTCAAACGCGATGACTTTGATATTCGGATTAACGGTGGCAGCCAGTATGGAGTAATATCCTGCATGAGCACCAATATCGTAATAGCAAGTACAATTCTTAATCAAGTCCTCAAAAATGGAAGTGTATTCTACAGTATACGGTCCATTCCAAAAAAGCAATTGAGAGGTTTTATTGGTTTGGTTAGTGACAAACTTGAATTGCGAACTTTTTAGTTTAACTGCAAGGGTACCAGCAGGAGGGATCCGCACAGAGTCTGGAAGTACTAGACTTAAAAATTTATTTATATTTCTTAAGATTTTATTTACAAAAGGATGATAGATAAATTGGTATAAAGCTTGTTTCATTTTTCAGGGCTTAAACCAAATTGTAGTATCGAATAATCCTGTAGTGGTGGTGATCCTTTGCCAGTTTTCTAAAACTTTAGATATTGGTTTATAGCGATCGCGGTCGGAATTATCCAATACAAACAAACCACCCTCCTTTAGTTTTGGGATCGCATTCAAACAACATTCAACTCGCGCCCGGCCATCGACAATAATGAAATCGAAGTGTTCATTTGGAAAAGTAGAGACAAATGAAAAGTAGTCGTGATATTCTTTACGAATAGTGAAGTCCTTGCTCGTTAGATTATAATCTTTATAGAAACTGTATTCTCTAGTGCTACTTTCTTTTTTTGACGGAATGAAATGATAATCCACATTAGTTATTCCCTTATCTTTTAATTTGGTCCTTACAATGTTGGACCACTCTTCGTTATGTTCAACACTGGTTAGTTGCTTAAGGTATTTGGAAAAGAATACCGTACTGAAGCCACTACCACATTCAAAACCTATCATATTGTTGTGAAGAATTCTTTCGAATGTTTTAATAGAGGCCTGACTCGTCCATGGACTTTGTGGGTTAAACAATTTGAAAATCTTGTAGTTAAGTTTTAGTAGGGGCCTCAATATCCTATAGAATAAATACGATAATGAAAAGGACTTTTTATACAATATGTTTTTCTTGACGAAGAAAGGTCTTTTCGAAATCTCAAGCGCAGTTTGGTAAGCCGATGATTGGGCCATATTAGTTTAACAAAGAGTTGTACAATTGTATAAGAGAATGCTGCGTAGTTTCCCAATTTAACGAACCTTCCATGCTTGCCCGTCTTCCATTTTCTCCAAGTTCATCTCTGAGTTCTTTATTTTGATAAAGCGTTAACACTTTGCTAGCAAAATCTTTTGAGTCACCCGCTGAAAATACAAGGCCGGCATTGTATTGATCAACTAATCGTTTCAATGGGGCGCTGGTGCTTACCAGCAACGGTTTCGCGGCCATCATTCCCTGGAAAAGTTTGTGTGGCACTGTATTATCCGTGTGCCCGTTGGATTTATGGGGAATAACATTTACATCGGCCAGGTGCATATAGGAATAAAATTTCGAGAAAGGCTGGTATCCGAAAAAATGGATATTCTTTAGTTCAAGTTTATTAGCCAGAGCGTGCAAACTATCCATCACCGACTTACTCCCAAAGCCAACAATCGCCAATTGAATGTCTTTATAGTCAACCAGATATTTCATTCCTTCAATTGCGGTATCAACTCCTCGGTGGGGGCCAATTCCTCCTGAGTAAGTAAGAATGAACTTACCATTAAGAATTTGGTATACAGACTGATCTAACTTCTGCCGCACAAAACCTTTGTCTTCAGTATTGGTGACTACTGTAATTTTGTCTGGATTAATGTTATAACCTATGGTGATTCTCACTTTCATTTCATCCACTACCGCTATAATGGCATCAGCTTGATCACTTGCTCTTTTTTCAAATTCAGTCCATCGTTGAGGGTTCATGAATAAATAATTCTTCAGACGAGCGATTGGGTTTTTCTTCCACTTGAACCAAGTCTTAAGCGCCTCAGGGTAGTTTTCATGGAAGTCCACCACCATTTTCGTTCCCAATTCTTTTTTCAATTTCAAGGCGGTTCCGGCCAGGGGCAAGTCATGAATATGAGCAATAGAAATATTTTCCCCAATGAGTATTTTTCTTGCCGCTTTTAAAAACCGGGGATGAACAATCAGAATTGACATTATTACATCCCAAAAAGCAAGCACATAATTGTTTTTACCGGCATCAATCCGAATTACCTTTATTCCTTCAAACTCTTGATTATAGACCTCACCTTTCTTGCGAAGGCAAAGTAAATAAACCTCAAAGCCAGCTGAGATAAGAGCGTCAGATTCTTTTTTAACTCGTATATCTGACGGATAAGGGGCGTTTAACAACATTAAAATCTTTTTTGACACCTCTGGATTTTTATTTTCCCGCAAAGAAAGGGAATTTTGCACTCCCTAAAATATTCTAATGAAAATAACCCTCATTGCTGGTGCACGTCCAAATTTTATGAAAATAGCTCCGATCATTAGGGCAATTGAAATTGCTCAAAAGAATGGACAAGAAATTCATTTTCGATTGGTGCACACCGGACAGCACTATGATGATAAACTCAGCAAAGTTTTTTTTGAAGAACTTGGGATACCCGAAGCCCAGGTAAACTTAGGTGCTGGTTCGGGCACACAAGCCGAACAGACAGGCAAGATAATGATAGAGTTTGAAAAAGACTTGATTGCCAATCCGGTTGATTTGGTTGTGGTGGTGGGGGATGTAAACTCAACGATGGCCTGCACAATAGTTGCGAAAAAGCTTAACACAAAGGTTGCCCATGTAGAAGGGGGCATTCGTTCGTTTGATATGGCCATGCCAGAGGAAATCAATAGAATTGTAACAGATTCTTTAGCGGATTACTTCTTTACTACATCCCTGGTAGCAAATGAAAATCTAAAAAAGACCGGTACGAAGGATAGTCAGCTATTTTTTGTGGGCAACACAATGATAGATTCCTTGATTGCTAACCTCACTAAGATAAGGAAACCGACTATTTGGGATGAGGTTAAGTTACAAGCTGGAAATTATTTTGTGCTTACGCTTCATCGTCCCTCTAATGTGGATGATCTTACCAAGTTTTCGAAATTAATGGAAAGCATTGATAACGGATCGGGTGTACCAGTTATCTTTCCCGTTCACCCACGGACACGCAAGAATTTTTCCGTGTTAACAAACAAGCCCTTAAATATCATTCCAGTCGATCCGCTTAGTTATTTGGAATTTATCTATCTGATCAAAAATGGAAAAGCAGTTATCACAGATTCAGGTGGCGTACAAGAGGAAACGACAGTTTTGGGTATTCCGTGTATAACACTTCGCAACAATACAGAACGTCCGGAAACAGTTTCAATTGGTACCAACGAGATGATTGGAGAAAATATGGATTCCCTGGCCGATGCGTTTAAAAAAGTAAACGCAGGAAATTGGAAAAAAGGAGCTATCCCGGAGCTGTGGGATGGAAGGACCGCGCAACGAATTGTGGATATTCTGGTTAAACTGAAGCTTTAGTTTTCTTAAGTCGACTTGGATTTTCCTTTAAGAAAGAGTCCCACGATTTGGATTTGCCTTTCACGTTTCCTTTTTGAAAATGATGGCATACGGCAACACCGAGCGCATCTGTGGCATCTAATAGTTTCGGAAGTTCTTTAATTCCTAAAATTTGCATGAGCATCCTCGCAACCTGCTCTTTAGAAGCATTTCCGTTACCTGTTACAGATTGTTTGACGGATTTTGGAGAATATTCTGTAATAGGTACTTCACGATACAAGGCAGCTGACATGGCCACGCCCTGCGCGCGTCCTAATTTTAGCATAGACTGAACATTCTTTCCAAAAAAAGGAGCTTCGAGGGCAACCTCATCCGGATGGAACTCATCCACAATGCTTAACACACGCTCAAAAATTTTTTTTAATTTAAGCTCATGTGTTTCGTATTTGCTAAGATGGATTACGCCAAACTGCAAAACGATAAGTTTGGATGCCTTCACCAGTATCACACCATAACCCATTACATTCGTCCCAGGGTCAAGGCCAAGGATGATTTTCTCTTTGATTGTTTTTTTCTCCATTTTGCTTGCCCTGGCAATTTAAACAGAAGCCTGCAATGACTATCTTTTTTATCACAGTCTTCACGTTATATTTTTTATTCCTGCTTTCGGTGATATATGGTTGGAATTTAATGCTAAATCAAAAACAGCAAAAGATCTCACAAAGAACGTTTTCAATTTCTGTGCTTGTTCCCTTCCGAAACGAGGAAAAGCGAATTCCCGTACTAATTGAAAGTCTTAAAAAATTGGACTATCCCTATGAGAAATTTGAAGTGATATTCATTGACGATCATTCTACTGATGATTCTTTAAAAGTTGTAAATAAGTTGATAGCTGGTGTAGTTAACTTTAGAGTGATTAACTCCAAGACAAAGGGAAAGAAAAATGCAATTACGGAGGCCATTAATATTTCTTCGAGCGAAGTTATTGCCACATCTGATGCAGATTGTCAAGTCCCTCACATATGGTTGGATGCTATTAACGCTCAATTCCAAAATCCATCAGTTAAATTGGTAGCTGGCGCAGTCCGTATTGAGCAGACGGTTAGTTTCTTTTCGAGGTTGCAAGCGATGGAATTTAGTAGTTTGATGGGCACTGCTGCAGCAACAATTGCGTTGGGATTCCCCAGTATGTGTAGTGGGGCAAACTTAGCTTATCACAGAGCATCCTTTGTTGAGGTTGGTGGATTTATTGGTAATACGCACATTGCTTCCGGAGATGATGAGTTTTTAATGAGAAAGATTGAGAGACGTTTTGGGGCACGTAGTATTCAATTCCTTAACCATTCTAATTCGATCATCGCAACTACGCCATTGAACTCAATCAAAGAATTTTTGACACAACGCATGCGCTGGGCTGGGAAATGGCAACATAATTCATCTATTGTAATCAAGGCGTTGGCTTTATTTATTGTTGTATTTCAAGTGTCATATTTTTCACTATTAGTGGCTTCTATTCTTATACCCATAAACTACCTCTTGATTACTGGCATTACACTAAAGATCCTATTGGAAGGTTTTTTCATCCTTAGGATTTCAAAATTTCTTCAACAGAGATTTTCAACTATTTCATTTTGCATGCTTCAGCTGATCTATCCTGTGTACGTAATTACAATTGGGATATTAGCTAACCTTCTTAGAGTCTCCTGGAAAGGCAGAGCTATTAAATAAGAAATAAGGCGTTTGCTTTTTAAGAATTCCTTAACAAAACAAATGTAGCCACCCCTTCAATTTCTTTCTACCTTTACCAGGTGAGTATTATTATGACAGAGCCACTTCTTAAAAAGCAGATAGAAAAAAAAGAACTTGAGCTCAACGCGTTGCTTGAAATTACGCAGGCGATCAACGCCAATGTTCCAGAAGAATCGCTCTATAAAATATTTAATTTTACGCTTCGTTCTAACCTGAATATCAAAAAGTTGACTCTGTTTGTTATGGATGATGTATGGAACTGCAAGGCAACCTTCGGTACCAAAAAGAATTATCACAAAACAAAATTAGATGACCGGGTAGCAATGATTAAGAATATCCATAAAATGTCGGAGTTCGAAGATTGTGATTTCGATGAATTTGATATGGTCATTCCGGTAGCTCATAAAACAGTAACACTAGCTCTTGTTTTTGTTGGTGGTTTAGATGATGTGGATTCGAATCATGAAAATGCTGAGGGTGTTAAATTTATCCAAGCCATAAGCAATATTATTATTGTTGCTATTGAGAATAAGAAACTTGCGCGCAAACAATTAGAACAAGAGGCATTTCGGAAGGAACTGGAAATTGCCAGCGATGTGCAGCAGTTTCTTTTTCCGAAAAGTCTTCCAAATACCGTTCGGTTAAAAGTTGAAGCCAGTTATTTACCGCATGATACAATTGGAGGGGATTATTATGATTATGTGCCCATCAATAAAAATCAGTTTCTCATTTGTGTTGCGGACGTAAGCGGCAAAGGAATACCTGCTGCGCTGATGATGTCCAATTTTCAGGCCTCTCTCAGAACTTTACTTAGACAAACTCCAAATCTGGTTGAGATAGTTGAAGCGCTCAATTATCAGGTATTGGAAAACACAAAGGGTGAAAAATTCATAACCTTTTTTGGGGCAATATATGACATAAGCCTACACACAATGGTGTACGTTAATTCTGGTCACAATCCCCCGATTTTATACGATAAGAAAAATGGCATCCGCCTATTAGAGGAGGGAAGTACAGTGCTTGGTGCAATGCATCCACTTCCGTTCATCAATGAAGGGTTTATTACCGATCTGGATGAATTTCTTCTCTTTTGCTACACCGATGGGTTGACAGAAACGGTAGCGGAAGATGGAAGCGAATTTGGATTTAACAGGCTCATGAAGTATTTCCGTGAAAACAATAGCAAGGATTTAAAGACCATACATCAGGATATTATTGTTGATCTGGACACTTACAAGGGTCGTAATGGTTACCGCGATGATATAACGATGCTGTCTTGTCGTGTAGAATAAATAAGTTGTTACTTGATGGTTCATCGCACGCCCTTTTTCCTTCCATGGTTTTATCCAAGTCTTATCTGGCGGATTCCTACCAATGCAAAAGAGATTTTTCTAACGTTTGATGATGGTCCTGTTCCCGGACCCACAGAATTTGTGCTTGATGTTCTAAAAAAAAGTGAAATCAAGGCCACCTTTTTTTCAATTGGTGAAAATGTTGTGATGAATAAGGAGATTTATCAACGGATAATGCAGGATGGACACACTATTGGCAATCATACCTTTAACCATATTAAAGGCTGGAATCATACAGATGATGAGTACTTGAAGAACATTGAAAAATGTGGTCACGCTCTAGGTTTTAATGCCCAACTTTTTCGTCCTCCCTATGGGAGGATTAAAAAATCCCAAATCCCAAAACTTAGTCAGTATAAAATTATTATGTGGGATGTACTCACATCAGATTATTCGAAATCAATATCACCAGAAAGATGTCTTGCGGGTTCTATTGCAAGCACAAGGCCAGGCTCCATCGTGGTTTTTCATGACAGCCTAAAGGCAGAACGAAATCTTACCTATGCGTTGCCACGGTATATCGACCATTTCCTGACTGAGGGTTATTCATTTAAGTGTATACCCACTTTAAAAGTCTAATCATTTCAGCCTTCTTCTGCTAACTTTGACCGCTATGATTGAGGTTAGAAAGAAGATATTGATTGCACCGCTGGATTGGGGCTTGGGTCATGCCACGCGTTGCATTCCTATCATTCGAGAACTTCAATTGAAAGGGTGTGAAGTGGTGATCGCATCTAGTGGTGATGCACTTATTCTTCTAAAAACCGAATTTCCAGAATTGAAGTACTTTGAACTGACTTCTTATCGCGCTACATATTCAAAGTATTTTCCATTGATTTTAACAATATTTTTTCAGCTACCTAAGTTTTTATTAATCATACAGAAAGAGCATAAGGAGCTTGAAATAATCGTGAAGGAACAGCAAATAGATTTAGCAATCTCTGATAATCGTTATGGCTGTTGGACTACCATGATACCCACTGTGTTCCTTACACATCAAGTAAACATTCAAATGCCTTTTGAACTAAAATGGTTGCAGGGTATCATTAACTTTTTCAATCATTGGCAGATTAGAAAGTTTAATTATTGTTGGATTCCTGATTTTCCATCCGAAGGATTGACCGGGAAGCTAACACGGCACCCCAATCTTAAAACAAAATTCATAGGAATTCTTTCAAGGTTTAAAAAGGTAGGGCCACATGATTTGCAATATGATATTTTGGCGATAATATCAGGCCCCGAACATCAACGAAGTGTATTTGAGAGTTTGGTAATGAAACAATTGGATAATGTGCCAGGAAAAAAACTGATTGTAAAAGGGATTCCAAAATTGGGATGTGAAATAACGAAATCAGGTAGTATAGATGAAACCAACCATTTACTTTCTGATAAACTGAACGAGGTTATAGAATCTACAGAAATTATTATTTGTCGATCTGGATATAGTTCTATAATGGACCTGGCAATTCTGCAGAAGAAAGTAGTATTCATTCCAACACCTGGGCAGACGGAGCAGGAATATATTGCTGAGGAATTGGAGAAAAGAGGAATTTCCTATTATCAAAAGCAAAAAGATTTCAACATGGTTGATGCAATTGAAAAATCAAAAAAATACGCTGGCTTTGCAGGCTGGAATTCAGATTCTAATTTGCTCGCGAATGCAATTGATGATTTATTATTGCAACATCTATAATTACCTGGATTATGAGGCTAATTGATACCCACGCTCACATTTACACCGAAGAATTTGATAATGATCGGCAAGATATGCTCACACGATGTGAAGATGAAGGTGTAGACAAGATTTTCATGCCAAATGTAGATCACACCTCTGTTGATAGAATGATGGAAGTTGAGCTAAAACACCCGAATCGTTGTCATCCCATGATGGGGCTGCATCCCTGTTCGGTTAAAAAGGATTTTGAAAAGGAACTATATGCTGTAGAACAATGGTTAGCTAAACGCAAATTCTCTGCAATAGGAGAGATGGGAACAGATTTACATTGGGATAAAACGTTTTGGGAGCAACAGAAGGAGGCATTTACTATTCAGGTAAATTGGGCGAAGAAGTACAATCTGCCAATTGTTATTCATTCACGTGATTCTGTTGCTGAGACCATTGAACTTTTAGAACCTTTGCTCGATACGAAACTTACGGGTGTGTTCCATTGCTATAGTGGAGATTTGGACCAGGCAAATAAAATTATTGCTATGGGATTCAAATTAGGAATAGGAGGGGTAGCAACATTTAAGAATGGAGGTTTGGATAAAGTACTTCCTGATATTGATATAGAACACCTGGTTCTAGAAACCGACAGCCCTTACCTTGCTCCGGTCCCACATCGGGGAAAAAGAAATGAGCCAGCCTACCTTAGTTTGGTGACCCAAAAAGTAGCGGAAATAAAAAAAATGACATACTTGGAAATCCAGGATGCAACCACCACTAATGCATTAAATTTTTTCAGGAATATATGAGCTACAAAAAAGTATCCTTTAATACTGCATTGCCCGATAAACCCAGATCCAGGGTAATGATCATATATACGGGAGGCACTTTTGGGATGGCGACAGATTCGCAAGGTGTGCTTATACCTTTCGATTTTTCTTTAATACTGGAACACCTTCCCACATTGCGAAATCTTTTCCTGGAACTTACGGTCATTTCATTCGACCAGCCAATAGACTCATCAAATGTTGGACCACCCCACTGGCAAACCATGGCCCAAATTATCTATGACAATTTCAATGAACAAGATGGTTTTGTAATTCTTCACGGAACAGACACCATGGCATTTACAGCGTCAGCATTGAGTTTTATGTTATCAGGCCTAACCAAGCCAGTCATTTTAACTGGGGCACAACTTTCTATTAGTGAACCGCGATCGGATGCACGTGAAAATCTGATAACCTCTTTGGAAATAGCATCTGCTTATAAAAATGGCAAGGCATTAGTGCCAGAAGTTTGTATCTATTTTGACTATTCTTTACTGCGTGGTTCGCGTACCAAGAAAGTTGAAAGTATGCACTTCGATGCCTTTGAGTCTGGAAATTACCCGCCCCTGGCAAAGGCTGGAGTTAAAATTGATTATAATTACCCAGCCATTCACCAACCTCGAAACGAGGAGAAGTTGACATTATTAACTAAGATGGATTCGCGCATATCCATATTAAAATTATTTCCGGGGATAAATCAGGAAACCGTTGCGGCTATTCTAAATACGCCAAATGTGAGGGCAATCGTTCTGGAAACTTTTGGGTCAGGCAACGCCCCTTCCGCAAAATGGTTGATTGATGAGCTTAAGGCTGCGATTGAAAGAGGCATAGTAATTCTGAACATCTCACAATGTCCGGGTGGCATGGTTATTCAGGGAAAGTATGATACAAGTAGAGCACTTAAGGAAATTGGGGTAATTGGTGGGGCTGATATGACAAGTGAGGCGGCCGTAACAAAACTGATGATCTTATTAGGCCAATATAGGTCGGAAAAAATTAAAGATTTGGTTGACCAATCCTTAGCAGGCGAGCTTTCTCAATAACAATTTGGCGGAGAGGGAGGGATTCGAACCCTCGTTACCTTACGGTAAACACGCTTTCCAAGCGTGCTCGATCGGCCACTCTGACACCTCTCCTTGTATTTCCAAATTATCTGTACAGACTCAATTGTTCCTAAGCTTAAGGTATTTGCCTATTCTCACAAATCTCTTTTCTCGCCACTTTTTTAATGGGGCACAAATAAATGGATTAAAAAGGCTGAACGCAAGGAACGGCTTTAGTTTTGGTCAAAGGATATTTTGAACAACCGAAGATATTTACGTGACGAACGGTTGCTTTTTGCATTCTTTGATGACTATTGACTTGTGCTTCAAGAGAATTTTAGTTTTTTTTTCATTTTATTGCTGAGAAATCACCAAAACCTTTAATTTTGGCCACTTCAAAGTTATCTAAACCTTAAA
>JAENVX010000025.1 GCA_016650355.1 Bacteroidia bacterium
ATTGTACTTATGAGCCACATACGCATTTTCTTCTTTTCCCGGTTTTTCCTTGGTGCCAAATCCGTAGGAGTTTGCCGTGCCCACATAAACCATTCGCTCAATGTTAGACTCACGTGCGCACTCAGCCATATTTTGAGTGCCTTCCACGTTTATCTTTCTCACTACTCGATTACGAGCTGGCCAGATGCTGGTGCTTGCAGCTGCATGTATTAGATAGTGGCAACCCTGAAGAGCGTTTGTGATGGAGTCTTTATTTAGAAGATCACCTTCAAACCTCTCAATAGCTAAGCCGTCCAGGGTGTTAACCTTTCTGCCGGGTTGAATAAATGCCCTTACCTGATATCCTCTTTTCAATAACTCGCGTACAAGGTTGCTTCCCAGCAAACCATCTGCGCCTGTAACAAGAATTTTTTTCATTGTGTAGATGATTAAAAGTTTTAGGGTTTTTTGTTATTGACTTCTATAGCGCGATGACAACAGAAAGCTTACTGCTATGCTTTCTTTTTCAGCAGAAGTTTTAGGCCAACGTTTAGTGCTATACTTCCAAATGGCATTGACATACGTAGCTCTTTACTTGAATCGGGATTGGAAGGACTTGAAAAATTATATGTAGATGTTACTTCTCTAGCAAATGCAATTTTCTGTTGACTTGACCCATTAGAATATGTAGCAGTTCCTTCTTTGGGATAGTAGCTCATGCTGGTGAATACGAGTTCGGTAAAAAAATTTGTTTTTTCCCCAATTGGCACATCGATACCAAAGCCACCCTTAAATCCAATAGAAAGTCCACCACGATATTCAGTCGTGCTTTTGAAATTTGCTGAACCTGCTTCACCACTTACTTTAACATTTCCTAGAGTAAGACCTACTTGAACGTACGGTTTCACTTTACCCTCACCAATCATTGCAATTAAGGAAGGGCCAAATAATAAGCCGCGGGAACTAATTTTTGATTTATAAGTATTGGTCGTTCCTTCAAACGAGCTAGTACTGGTGCTTTCATATTTCTTTCCCCACAAGTATTGGAGGCTTACATCTAGCCCAATGTTTTTTGAGTACATGTGCACATAGGATGAATTGAAAGTAAATCCCGAACCTAACGAGCCGTAAACGCCTTCTTCCCTAGAAGTAGAGGACATGGTTGACGATGTGTAAGTGGAATTGGCTCCCAACATCTGTGATGCTGATGGAAATCCATAACCGAAGCCAAATCTGAAATAGGAAGAAGATTTAGAAATATTTTGGATCTCCTGCGCATTTGCCTTTCCAAAAAGTATCAGCAGCAATAGCATCATAAAAATGAAAAAGGCAATGTGCTTTCTCATATACTGGTTGTTTGTGTGTATTGTTTTCATGGCGTTTTTGTTTTTGATTAACAGGTCAAAAGTAATTTTCACTGGTAGCCTCTCAATTTGATTGTCTGCTAAGAAGGAAAATCTCTTTTGCGATTATTATAGGGCTTTACCACAATGGGTACCAACCTTACGGCTTATTGCAAATGCTATGTTTTTAGATTATTATTATTTACTAATTGCATTCGTAAATGAACCAACCAACCGCCCTGGACAATATCCAATCCGTTTTCCTGGGGCAGATCCGTGATCGCCTCCCGGAAAATGTGGCCTTGGCCGATGAGTTGGCAGAGCTTCTGAATGTGAGCCGGGATAGCGCCTACCGGAGAATCCGGGGGGAGACGGTGCTTTCTCTTGACGAAGTGAAAAAACTGTATGACCAATATGGAGTATCGGTGGATGCCATCATTTCCCCCTCTTCAAACATGGTCTTGATTCAGCATCAAGCCGTAGATTTCAACTACTCCTTAGAAGAATGGCTCAAATCTCTTATACAAAACCTTGAACTGGCAAAATCTTCAAAAAATCCTGAGTTGACGTTTGCCGCTAAGGATATTCCCATTTTTCATTACTTCCGCTTCCCGCAATTATCTTCGTTCAAATTGTTTGTCTGGCTTAAGTCGGTGATCAAAGACCCTCGGTTCGCAAATTTATCGTACAAACCGGATGTCCTTCCAAAAGAAATTTTGGCAGGCGTTGAAAAGGCCTGGCAGCTTTATGCCTCACTTCCCAGCACTGAAATTTGGAGTGACGAGGTTATTAACGGAACTCTTAAACAAATTGAATTTTATCGCGAATGCGATTACTTCACGGATCGTAACATGGCTGGTCAACTGTACGACCAAATGTTGGAGTTTATTAATCTGATTAGAGAGGAAGCTTCCGCGGGCAAAAAATCAGAAGGAGGATCTTTTACACTTTATCAAAATGAAATATTCATTCCTGATAACACCATCTTAGCCAACATCCACAACCAGCGGATGGTTTACATTAATTACAATACAACAGATTTGTTAACCACACAACAGGGTCCTTTCTGTGAAAAGACGGAAGACTTTATGATCAATTTAATTAAGAACTCTGCCTTGATCAGTGCAACTGCCGAAAAGGAACGTAACAAATTTTTCAATAAACTAGAGTCCAGAATATTAATATCCAAAGCAAAACCTGGTTAAAAGGATCATATAAGTTTATGCCTCCAACAACTTCGTCTGCCAATCTACAATCCACATTCCTGGAACAAATAAAGAACAGACTGGCGGAAAATATTTCCTTTGCGGATAAGTTGGCAGAGTTACTCAACATAAGTCGTGATAGTGCTTACCGAAGGATACGGGGTGAAACCGTTCTCTCCCTTGACGAGGTTAAAAAATTATGTGATAGGTTTGGCGTTTCTTTGGATGCTCTGTTGTCGCCTGTCACAAACACATCTCTTTTTCATCATCGCGCGTTAAGCACTAGTTACACGCTGGAGCAATGGCTAAATTCTGTTGGCAGCAATCTCGAATACGTCAACGGATTCAAGACGAAGGAAATGCTTTTCGCAGCCCGAGATATGCCCATCTTTCACAATTTTAGAATACCCGAGATATCCACGTTCAAAATGTTTTTTTGGCTTAAGACAGTAATAAAAGATCCACAATATGCAGGTCAGCTATTTCAGGAAGAAGTAATCTCCGTGCCCCTTCTTCAAGCCGGAAACAAACTCTGGAAACTGTACGCTACCGTACCTAGCGTTGAAATCTGGAGTGATGAAGCCATCAACGAAACAATTAAACAAATTGAGTTCTATCATGAATGTAGGTTCTTTGCAAATCCAAAGCAGGCTGGAATGCTATGCGATAGGTTGATTGAACTTATCAACCTTATAAAAAATGAGGCAGCGGAGGGAAAGAAAACCGGAGGTGCAATGTTTGGGCTTTATGAAAATGAAATCATTATTGCCAACAACACCATTTTAGCACGAATGGATAACATGCGGATTGTCTTTATCAACTACAATTTGCTCAATCTGCTAACAACTCACCAAGACACTTTTTGTGATAAAACAGAAAAATATTTAATAAACCTAACCAAGAACTCTACTTTAATAAGCACGTCTGCCGAAAAGGAGCGAAATAAGTTTTTCAATAAAATGAAAGAAAGGATTGAAGCTTTTAAACGCAAGCTTAGCTAATTTGATTTAGCCCAGTGCTAAAGCTTCCTTAAGAAATTCTACTTTATCAATTGGAACAACGCCAACATGCTGGCACACCAGACCACCACCAAGATTTGAGAGTGAGACAATCAAATTAGGATCTAGCTTAAGGGCAACACATACAGCTGCAATGCTCACCACCGTATCACCTGCACCCGAGACATCCGCAATTTCCCGTACATGGGCAGGAAGTTTTACTTTTTGATTTTCATAATCAATGTACGCCCCTTGCTCCGAAAGGGTTACCAGGATTCCTTTTGCATTAAGTTTTTCCTTTAGCGTATGAACGGCAGCAGCTACTTGATTTTGATTTCCTGCATTCACTTCTATTTTCAATCCCTCACGCAGTTCTTTTAAATTTGGCTTGAAAAGAGTTACGTTTTCGTAGGCAAGAAAATTTCTTTTTTTAGGATCAACGACCGTTGGAATCCCTTGCTTATTCGCTAACGCAACAACCTTTCTAATAATTGATGCATTGATGGTGCCTTTGTCGTAGTCTTCAAAGATCACAACCTGACATGTTGGTAAAAGTTTTTCAACCTTTTCTAATATCTGCTTTCCTTCATTTGAGCTAGCTACCTCATCCGATTCTTCATCCACGCGTACTACATGTTGATGGCTTGCAATAACACGCGTCTTCACTGTTGTAGGGCGTTCTGTGCTTACAACTATTCCGTCTGTGCTAATGCTTCTGTCCCTTAAACATTGCATGAGTTTTTTGCCGGCATCATCATCTCCAATAAGTGCGCACAATATTGGTACAGACCCAAGCGCCTGAACATTCAGTGCAACATTAGCCGCGCCTCCCAATCGAGCATCTCGCTTCCTAACAGATACAACCGGGACAGGTGCTTCGGGAGAAACTCTTTCCACTGCCCCCCAGATATAACTGTCGAGCATTACATCGCCAATAATCAGTACCTGCAAAGTATTGAACGATTTAAATATTTCTGTAATGGACGTCTTCAATTTGAAAGTTTACTGCTGAAATTTGAAACTGTTGTAAAAGAAATCTTAAACCTTACTTCAAGTCAGCAAGTGCATTTTTCATCCGCTTCATTGCCTCCACCAAATCTTTTTCGGATGCGGCATAAGAAAGACGAACACAATTCTCATCACCAAAAGCACCGCCTGGAACTAATGATACGTGTCCGGTCTCTAACATATATAAACAGAAGTCATCACCATTTTTAATGGTCATTGTTCCGCTCGACTTGCCATAGTAATAACTCACATCCGGAAAAAAGTAAAAAGCGCCTTGTGGATAATTTGCTTTCACACCTGGGATTTCCTTTAATAAATTATACACGACATCTCTTCTATGATGATATTCTTTTACCATTTTTTCTGTCGGAGCCAAGTCACCGGTGATGGCGGCCAATGCACCGCGTTGCGAAATGGAACAGTTTGCTGAAGTGATTTGTCCCTGCACTTTGTTACTGCCATCGGCCACCCACTTTGGCGCTGCAATGTACCCAACACGCCATCCCGTCATAGCAAAGCCTTTTGCAAATCCATTCACAGTAATTGTGTGGTCAAACATTCCCGGCAAGGAAGCTATACTCACATGCTCACCCGTAAAGTTAATGTGTTCATAAATTTCATCCGCAATAATCATTAAGCCTTCATGCTTTTTCACCACGGTCGCAATATCTTCCAGTTCCTTTCGTGAAAAAACAGATCCGGTTGGATTGCAAGGTGATGAGAATATGATAGCCTTGGTTTTAGAACTTATTGCTTTCTCAACTTGAGCTGCCGTTACCTTGAAGTCATTATCAATTGTGCCCTTTACCAATACTGGTTTAGCTTCTGTTAGCCGTACGAGGGCATCATAACTAACCCAGTATGGTGTGAAAATAATAACCTCGTCACCGGGATTAAGCAATGCCAGCATCACATTAGCAATAGATTGCTTTGCCCCGTTTGAAACAACAATGTGCTCTGCTTTGTATGGAACATTATTTTCTTTCTGATACTTCGCAGCAATTGCTTCCCGTAAATCAGGATAGCCTGCAACCGGAGGGTATGAAAAATATTTTCCGTCATCGATGGCTTTTTTGGCAGCCTCACATATATGTTGCGGGGTCTTAAAATCAGGTTCGCCCAGGCTAAGATTAATTACATCAATACCGCGACTCTTGAATTCGCGGGCTTTGGAAGCCATGGCCAGTGTGGCCGATTCTTCAATAGCATTAATTCGGTTAGAAAGGTTGTTCATTGTTTATTATTTGATCGGGTTCAAAGAAAAGCATTATTAGTTATAAATGGAAGATGCAATAGCCATTTCAAAAACTAATGACAAAATTTATTAAAGAGTTGGCTATCACTAGTTAGGTAGCCAGGAAGACGTTTATTGAATAAGTTCTAATTAAAAAGAGTGCGACCAGTTATGCTCCTTCCCAGGGTGATCTCATCGGTGTATTCAAGGTCTCCTCCAACTGATATTCCCCGAGCAATGGAACTGATCTTCAAACTAAATCCACTAATTCTTTTATTAATATAGAAGGAAGTGGTGTCACCTTCCATAGTAGGGCTCAACGCTAGAATTATTTCCTTCGCTTCTCCATTGGACTTTGTTAAGCGTTCCACCAGAGAATCAATTTTCAAATCAGACGGGCCAATGCCGTTCATTGGTGATATAATTCCACCCAAAACATGATAAACGCCTCTATATTGAGATGTATTTTCAATCGCCATCACGTCCTTACTTTCTTCCACCACGCAAATGATGCTTCTGTCGCGTCTGTGACTTTTACAAATACTACACTCCTCTTCATCAGAAATATTATGGCACGTTTTGCAAAACTTAATGTTGGCTCTCAATTTATTTAGTGCCTCTGTCAAAGAATATGTCCTACTTTCATTTTCCTTTACAAGGTGCAATACTAGCCGAAGGGCAGTTTTTTTTCCTATCCCAGGAAATCTAGAAACTTCATTGACTGCTTCTTCAATGAGCTTGGAAGGATATTCCATCAATAAAATGGTTAAAAGATTTTAGCGTCTATCCCAACTTCACAAATCGCCTCGCGCATTGGCCGGAGTTCTTCATAAGAACCTTTCTTCACTGCACACTTCCCTTTGTAGTGAATGAGCAGTGTGCATTGCTCTGCTTGTTCAGGTGAATGTTTGCAAACCTTTATCAACGTTTTAATAACATGATCAAACGTATTGATATCATCGTTAAAAACAATCAAGTCTTTAAGCTCAGTGATTTCAATGGATTCAAGAATATTTACTAACTCTTGTTCTTTTGGTGATGCAATCATGATTCTTGGAAGAATTCTAAAACAAAAGTAAAAAAAAGACCGCTGATTCAAACGATTTTTTTGAAATCCATTAATTGACGCTTGGAGATGCCATCCATAATTCTCTCGTCACACTCAACTGCCGAATAAGCAAAACTATTTGCTGATTTAGCCTTATTGACCTTACTTTACAACAAACCTTTATAAGACGATATGTCCCCAGTTCTAATCCTTTCCATCCTCATACTTTATTTCGCTGTACTAATTACCATCTCATTCTTTACATCTAAAGGTGCTAACACCGATACATTCTTTACAGCCAATCGTCAATCGCCTTGGTATTTAGTCGCCTTCGGAATGATTGGTACGTCCTTATCTGGCGTGACGTTTATTTCTGTTCCTGGGAACGTTGGAAAAATAGGTTTCGGATATTTTCAAGTTGTATTGGGCTATTTACTTGGTTATTGGGTAATCATTGCCATTCTTATGCCGATCTATTATCGATTAAATGTTATCTCTATTTATTCATACCTAGAACAACGCTTTGACAAATGGGCATACAAAACGGGTGCCTTCTTTTTTCTGGTGTCTCGAACAATAGGCTCTTCCCTTCGACTTTTCCTTGCCGCCACTATTCTTCAACTTTTTTTATTCGATGCCTGGGGTGTTCCTTTCATCGTTACGGTTGCAGTCACCATCCTTTTTATCTGGATCTATACCTTTAAAGGAGGAATAAAGACAATTATATGGACCGATACCTTTCAGACATTCTTTTTGGTAGGGGCAGTTGCTATTACAGTTTGGCAAATTTCAGATAAACTTGGTTTCTCCTTTTTTGATATGGTGAATGCGATTGAATCACAAGGCTATTCAACCGTTTTTCATTGGGATGATGTTAATTCTCCAATGTTCTTTCCTAAACAATTTTTTGGTGGCGCTTTCATTGCTATCACAATGACCGGCATGGATCAAGAGATCATGCAAAAAAACTTAACGTGTAAGACGCTGAAAGATGCTCAGAAAAATATGTTTTGGTTTAGTCTCACGCTCGTTATTGTTAACCTGCTATTCCTCACGCTGGGAGCACTACTCTATATTTATAGTGAACAAAAGGGAATTAGCATTCCCGCTTTAAGCGATGAAGTATATCCACGACTCGCGTTTAATGAATTAGGACCACTCGTTGGAATCTTATTCCTCTTAGGAATCACAGCATCATCGTATGCCAGTGCAGACTCTGCCCTTACAGGGCTGACCACTTCATTCTGTATCGATTTTCTTAATTTCAAAAACAAACAAGAACAGGTGAAGCGAAATCAAAAATTTAAAGTTCATCTTGGCTTCTCCGTACTTTTCCTGATCATCATCGTGATCTTTAAAGAGGTGAATGAAAAATCTGTCATTGATGCAGTCCTTAATGTTGCTGGCTACACCTATGGTCCGCTTCTAGGGCTTTTTTCCTTCGGCATCTTTACGAAGCGGCAAATCAAGGGCATAGCTGTTCTGTTAATCTGTATTGCCGCCCCTATTCTATCTTATCTTGTGAGTTCAAACTCAGCTAATTTATTCAACGGTTATCAAACCGGGATTGAAATACTAATAATTAATGGTCTCATTACTTTCTCCGGACTTTGGATCATTTCAAATCCAGCAACTAAGCAAGAGATTCTTCATGGATAAACCTTTATTATATCGAAGGAATTTTTTCCTAAAGCTCCCTTGCAGGATCCCAAAAATGCCTTTCAAAGTCGACCACTTTGTCTTTTACTATTTTTATTTTTTCCCTTTCGAGTTTTTTTTGCATTTCATTGGGAGTTTCGAAATGATGCTTTCCCGTAAGCAGCCCTATTCTGTTTACAACCCGATGTGCCGGTATTTTCTCATCTCCATGCGCTACGTTCATAGCCCAACCCACCATCCGGGCACTCATTTTAGTACCCAGGTAAGCAGCAATTGCGCCATAACTGGTCACCCTTCCCTTAGGAATAAGCTTAGCGACTTCAAACACATCATCAAAAAAACTATACGTTTTAATAGCACTCTTTAATTTGATCCTTTTCGCCATAAAATAAATTTAGTAAAAGCATGCTGAGAGATTAAATTTGCATTTTATTTTACCATTATCTAATGAGAAAATTACTCTTTTTCGGCTTCTTCTGGCTATCTGCTTCCCTTCTGATTGCACAACAGCTCGTTTTTCCGGATAGACCGGACTGGAATGTTTTAGCCGAAGGGGAAGAGCTTAATTTTTTTGTGACGACAACTGATTCGATTATGGCTCATTATTCATTAGAAGGGGCTGAGGACCAAAAGATACAGTTCGATTCATTAGGTCACTTCTTCTGGCAACCAGTGTTTGGGTTTGTTAGCCGCCTGGAAAAACAAAAACAAATTGTTTTGATATTTCAGGGAGAATGGAGTGACGGTCGCAGAGTACGCGAACAGATTACGTTTACCGTATATCATAAAAACAGGCCTCCCTCCGTTGAAGACCTGCCTGTATTCTATGTACGACAATCAACATCCAACCGCTATCAGATTCCATCCGAATATGTTATAGATCCCGATGGAGACCCACTGGTTTTTAAAACTAATCCATCCCAACTTCCCGAAGGTGTTAATTTATCTTCTCTTGGGTTGCTCACATGGACTCCATCTCGCAACCAGTTTAACAGTTTAAAGAACAATCCGCTCACGTTAGAATTTGTTGCGCAGGACCAACCTCATAAAGCAGAGTCGACAGGAAAAATAAAAATCGCACAAACTCAACTAGACTTGCCACCCGAAATGTTGCTGGTGCCAGGCGATACAATTGTGACGGCTAAGGAAGATCAATTGATAAACTTTAAAGTTTATACGTCCGATCCCAACGGGGATGAAAACATTTCTAGTGTTGGGTTTATTTCTTCAGACGCAAGAATTCCAAATAACAGCCTAAAAGAAAACTCATCCGTTCAACATGAATTTACGTGGACTCCAGGCTATGATTTTGTTGAGGAAGTTGAGAAATCTAAAAACATAGTTCTTACTTTTTTTGCGATCGATAAATCTTCCAACAGAGTGCAGCGAAAAGTGACCCTAAAAATCCTTGATACTGAAAATCTGGATGAGAAAGACAAATTACTTTATCTTAAATATAGAGCTTCACTAGTGCAGGCAAAGGCAATGATCGATCAACTTGATGAAAACCACGACAAATTAACTAAGGCTTACAAGCAAGCTAAGAAAGGAAAGAAAAACCGATCAATTCTGAATGCCTCTTTAGGTGCCACCACAGGTTTATCCCCCGTTGCTTTTGCAAATGATCCCGGCACTTACAAAACGGTTTCGGCAATAGGAGGCACCACTGTGTTGACTATGGGAACTTTGGAGGCCACAGAAGTTATAGGAAAATCAAAATCAGACATCTTGGAGAAAATGAAAATCAATGTGGAGATCCGCAATCAGCTACAGATAGAAGGCGATAACTTTGCGCGGAAAAACGCTCTTAAATCAGCAAGAAGAAGCAAGGAATTTGATGCTGATCGTGATAAGTTGCTGCCCATCATCAACAATCAAAAACTGGTAATACTGGAATTGGACGCCTCGCGTTCTTCCAATCCGAAATTGGATAACAAAGCCATCAAGAAAACCTTCCCTGATTTCAGCGAAGAATAACTTTCAAAGTAATTTTCTAGCGCATCTTTGTCAAACGGGGAATTCGCATTACTTTTGCCCGCCCAACCGGATTCTTCCGAGAGGGCAGTGTTTTGCTAGCAAATAATAGTGCACAGAGGAATGGTAGAGCGGTTTTGGCAAAGCTATCCCTTTGGGGATTGCACCGGTCTTGCCCCAAAGGGATGCCTCTGGTAACAACCGGTTCGAAGGACTCCATTGGAGAGAACCTTCCTAAGTGTTCCGGAGGGTTGAAAAGAGATAATCAAAATGTTTTACACATACATTTTGAAGAGCAAAGTAGACGGAACCCATTATTATGGTCACACCGGTGACCTAATTGGAAGATTGAAAATACATAACCTGGATAAAGTCAGGTATACCAAAGGTAGGCGACCTTGGGAGTCATTTATAGCGAATCTTTTTTGACTAAATCAGAGGCCTGTAAACGAGAATTATTCTTCAAGTCAATTGATGGATATAGATATCTTAAAGAAAAAGGTATCCTTTAAACAGAGGAGTGGTAGAGCGGTTTATTGCACCGGTCTTGAAAACCGGAGAACCTTCACGGGTTCCGGGGGTTCGAATCCCTCCTCCTCTGCTAGAAAACCCTGAGAAATCGGGGTTTTTTTATTGTCCAAATAAAATATTTTATAGATAAAAATTATCCTGGTAAAGGGATCATTTATAATAGCCAATTAATCACTATGGTTTATTTAAATGAGCGTACCTACGAGGGTAATCAATCCTTCCACAATTGTACCTTCAACTCGGCTCTTCTGTTCTTAGCATGTTCCTCCTTGGAGCATTCGACTCCATTGCTACAATGATTTAAATGCAATTCTTCTCCAAATCCGATCGCGGTCATTCTTTTGACTTCTATCCCCTGCGTTTCAAAAAACTTGACGATTCTATTTGCTCGTTTGTCAGAAAGTGCCTGATTATACTCATGCGTTCCACGCGCATCCGCATACGCCCCAATGTGAATGTGGGACTTGGGGTTTCTTCTAACGATTTTGGCTAAATTTTCCAGTGCTGAATTATTTTCACTTTTTATTTCCCATTTGTCAAATTCAAATTGTATAAGCACTTTTTCCATGAATACTTCCTCCAGAACAAAATCATTAAGAAGGTCACCATTCTTTATGCCTGTTGTGTTTAATGCCAAATCCAGCGGAATAAATCCTTCTTTCTTTGCGGTGATCCTATATTTTTTATTTGGGGTAACCAGAAAGTTATAAGCACCAGTAGAATTGGTTATAACCGAATCTATTTTTCCATCGATTAAATTTTCCAATGTAATGGTTACATCTTGTAATTCGTGTTGAGCTTCATTGCTGTAAACCGTTCCCTTTGCAAACAAAGCATTTTTCCACAGGGGAATAAGAATACTATCTCTGCCTAAAGTTCGCGTGTTGGTAGAAAACTCAAGACTATCAATCCAAGTAAATCCTTCTTTTGTCGCCTTAAAATTATAGCCTCTGTCGAAGGCAAGACCAAAATAGAAATTTCCGTTCTCATCACTTGTAGCAGAATCAATCGCTTGATATTTTTCGTCTAATACCAACACACGGGCAGCCGGTACAGCTTTTGTTGAATCATCACGCTCAATAACTTTTCCAACAACAAAAAATGATTTTACATTGAAGCTATAAATATCATCATAACCAACACCACCTTCCCGGTTGGAGGAGAACAATCCCTTCCTTCCGCTAGCGTCCATTACCATGGAAAAATCGTCACTAGATGTGTTTAAAGGAAATCCAAGATTCTCTGGCAATGTGAAAGTAGCATCTCTTCGATGGCTAACATAAATATCCAGACCACCTAAGCCACCATGACCGGTAGATGAAAAATATAAAGTTGTGTCATTGGACATGAATGGGTAGAACTCATCACCCATTGTATTAACATTTGGACCAAGGTTTTTTGGAGCGGCCCATTTCCCGTCCTTTCTTTCAGAGGTGTAAATATCAACACCTCCTTCTCCACCGGGACGATCGGAGGCAAAATACAACATATTTCCATCCTCTGACATCCAGGGATGTCCAATAGAATAGGAGTCATCATTGTATTGAAAAGGTTCAATTCTTTTCATGCTATTGTCCTTATCCAACTCAGCAAAATATAGCTTGAGGTGAACCTTCCCTAAATTATGCACTGGTTTTCCTGCTGCAAGGTTATTCCTGGAAAAAACTACTCGCCTTCCTCCACCATAAAAAGCAATAGGCCCATCATGATAAGGAGAGTTAAGATCCTGATGATAAAAAAAAGTCGCATCTTTCTCGTCACTTGATTCTTTTGGCGCGAAAAAAATATTGAGCATAGCCTCCTTGTCATTAAGAGCAGAGGTAGATTGTTTCTTAACAAACAAATCACGGTCTCGAGCGGAAACAAAAACTACCCCATCGCTGTGGTATTGTGGTGCGAAATCTGACTGATCTGAATTAAAAGGCTCATTCTTCACCTCGTACAATACAGAGTCTCTAAAATAATAACTTAAATAATAGATAAAATCAATTTTTGATCTTCCTCTAGCATCCGGGGTGAGTTTTTGATATTCTGAAAACCACTTCTGTGCGTCCGCATATTTACCTTGAATGCTTAATACCTGTGCATATTGGTATATATACTTCGGTGAAATGTTTGGTGTAGCGGCTAATGATGCATACCAATTTTCGGCTTCATCAATATTCCCCAGCCTGAAATTACAATCTGCAATTCTTTGTCGCGCCACATAATTAGAGGGATCTTTTTCTGCTGCTACGAGGTATAATTCCAAAGCATTGCGGTAGGCAAGGTGGCTATACAATTCCTCCGCTTTCTTGAAACTACTTTGAAAGAGGTTTAAAATATTTGTGCTCTGCGCCAGCGCCAGGTATTGAGAAAAAAACAGAATTACGATAAGAAAACGTTTCATTTAGAAGTACCTGGGGGTAACTATACCTTTCATGTTAAATTTAAATCTATATTGTAATAAAATCTCGTGCGATCCATAATCGACTTGCCTGATTGGGCCGCTGGTGAAGGAATACGAATAACCAAATCGTAGTTGATCTGTTGCTTGCATTTCGAATAAAAGGTTGACCGCATTGTTGAACTTATACGAAACGCCCACCCAAAGAACTTCATCAAACAAAAGATTAGCATTAAGGTCTAGCTCTACACCTCGTTTGTCAACTACCTTTAATAAAAAGTTAGGTTTCAACTTTAACATTCTGTTCAATTTAAATACATATCCTCCTGTAAAAATTACCGGAATACTTTGGTAAACGGTTTCAAAATTATTCCCTCGCTGAAAAACATTGTTCATCATATGGGGCATGGAAATGCCCATATACCATAATGTTTTACTGTAAAATATACCTGCTCCAAAATTTGGTCTGGTTTGCCTTACATCTTGCGCAAATAGAATATCGGGTTGATAGGTGTCAAGGCTAGTATACTCGGCACGATAGGAACTGAACCCAGCCTGAACTCCGAATGAAAGTGTGGCATCATTGATCATGGGTAGCCGGTATGCAAATACTCCATTTACACCGGTCTGTCCAATTACTCCAATTTTATCTCGAACGACCATCAGGCCCACGGCAACACGTTCATCTCTAATTGGGGAATGTATGGATAGCGTTTGCGTGTTGGGTGCTCCTGGAA
>JAENVX010000026.1 GCA_016650355.1 Bacteroidia bacterium
CTATACCCACCGTAGTGGGCGAACTGCAAGGGCTGGCAAGAAAGGGATTTCGTTGGCAATTGTTTCTAAAAGAGAAGTGGGACGCATCCAACAGATTGAACGTAATTTAAAACGGAGATTTACTAAAATAAATATCCCAACAGGAGATGAAGTGTGCCAGAAAAAATTATTGGATTTTGTGCACAGACTTCGTACAGTTGAAGTAAACGAAGAAGAAATTGACGGTTTCTTGCCCGAAGTTTTTCATGAGCTTGCTGATTTTAGCAAGGAAGAAATTGTCAAGAGGTTTGCCTCAATCGAGTTTAACCGTTTCCTTGAATACTATCGCGATGCACCTGATCTCAATAAAGCAGATAGAACCCGAACTTTTGAAGATGGGGGATACGATCGTGGTGCTGTAAGTACTACAAGTGATCGAGTTTTTATCAATGTCGGTAAAATGGATGGGTTGGATCCGGGCTCTTTGTTAGGATTGATTTGCGATTTTGGAGAAGTTAATAAAGCTCAGGTAGGAAAGATTGATTTGAAGGGTGCTTATTCATTTGTTGAAATTGATAAAGCATTCACACAAAAGGTAATGCAAGGTTTTGATGGAGTTGAGGTGCGAGGCAGAAAAGTTCGGTTGGAACTTACAGGTGCACCCCGCGAAAGAGGTGAAGGTTCTTCAAATTCTGGTGAACGAGGTGAAAGAAAAGAAAGAGCCTGGGGTGGAAAGAAACCTAGTGGTGGTGGCGGTTACGGTGCCGGATCAAGAGGAGGAAGAAGCGGAAGTAGTGGTGGTGGTCGAAGCAGAGATGGAGGCAGAGAAAAAAGACGGTATTAAATTCTTTGAGAAATCTTTTTTAGTTATCGGAGGCCATTTGAAAAAGTGGCCTCTTTTCGTATGTAGAATCGCGATCGATTTCTTTCATAAGGCGTTTATTCTTATTGACAAAAAAATTGAATTTTTCAGCAATAAAATCATAGTCAGATCTATAATAGCTAACCCGCTGATCAGCCGTCATTACGTAATCAATCAATGTCTGGACGCCACTTTTTCGAATGAAATTTGAATTTGATTCAGCCATGCTTAAAATTTCGGAGATCAACGAATTGGATGCGAAATCATACTCTTCTACTACATGCGAGTTGGTCATCGTTTTTTGATTGAATCGAATTCGTTCAACTTGCGCAAACCTTTGCTCCAGTTCAG
>JAENVX010000027.1 GCA_016650355.1 Bacteroidia bacterium
GGGCCATTCTTCGCAGCACCCTTCTGCCAATGGTGGTTTGCTTGTAATAGGTAAAGTCTGTGCCTTTTCGAATGCGCAATAAGGAGATAATTTGCCTGAGTACTTCTTCATCCTTTAATAAGGTAGTCTCTTCGCTTTCATGTCCAAGCGTTTTATTGACCTCCAGAATCTTTAGCGGTATTTGTTCAGGCGGAAGAACAAAATCAACTACACCAGCCTGCACCGCGCTATTCGGCATTCCGTCAAATGCAGCCGACTCTTCATCTTGTGCAAACGTAATTCCACCATGATCTTTAATGGCTTTCAAACCTGCAGTGCCATCTGAAGCGGTTCCGGATAATACTACTCCAATGGCATGCGCTTGATGTACTTCTGCGAGGGACGTGAAGAAAAGGTCAATGGGTAAATTCCGTTGAGTTTTATTCAGGGCGGGCCGTGGAGTAAGCTGCAACACACCGTCATTGGCCACCATCATTTTGTTACTGGGAATGACGTAGATGTGATTGGGCTCAACTCGTATGTCGTCCGCAATTTCTAAGACAGGAATAGTGGTCACTTTTTGCAGCAGGTCGGGCAGCATGCTTTCATGGCTGGGGTCTAAATGCTGCACCAGCACATAGGCCATTCCTGAATTTTCGGGTATGGCTTGCAGTAATTTCCTAAACGCTTCTAGCCCGCCAGCTGAAGCACCTATACCTACTACTGGAAAAATATTGGCTGATCGTATTTTTTCTTCTTTTTTGATTGGTTTCACACCCTTCACATTATTATAGAATCACAAAATTCTCCCTGTTGGGTTGGACGAAAATCCCGGCACGTCCTGCAGCAGGTACAGACAAAGTTTGTTCCATGATCTTAATAACACGGTGAATAACTTTTTTGAGATCCTTGAATGTGGCGGGTTTAAGAATGAAATAATGCGCTCCATTCTTGTAAAGGAGGTCGGCAACGTCTTGCTGGTAGGAGGTTGAAAAGATAACTACGGTGAGTTGTTTTAGTCGTTCGTCCTGTTTTATTTCCGTGAGGCACTGAAAACCGTTTTTGCGGGGCATGTTCAGATCCAGGAAAAGCAAGGGTGGAGGTTCACCCACTATTTTTGAAAGCAATCTCATGAGTTGTTCACCATCGTTGACAATTGTCAGCTTAATGTCGACTCGTAACTCATCCAACGCTTCTTTAAAGAACAGACAATCATCGTCATCATCATCTGCTAAAAAAATAGAGCGTGTTTGGGGTAAACTCATACATCAGGAAAAAATAATTTTTCGGTTTGGGTTAGAGCATGAATGCTAAGTTACGAATTGGGGAGGCATTTCCCAAATTATGATTAAATGTGGAGTTTTCTCCTCATAGACCTTACTATTTTTATTTCAATTCATCGCCTTTGGAGTGTTCTTTATGATTTCGAATTCAATTTTTTTTGGTAAGATTTTGGGTAGGAAACAGTCTAAACGTATTAAATGAAAGGTAAACGGGTGCTGATCGTAGATGACGAGGCGGATTTCAGACTTTTAATGAAAGATTTTTTTGACAAGAAAAGTTGCACTGTTTTTTTGGCGAACTCTCTTACGGTTGGCCTGGAAATGCTGCACCAAGAGAATCCCGATGTTATGATGTTGGACAATATACTGCCTGATGGATTGGGCTGGAGTAAAGCGGAATTCGTTTTGGCAAACTATCCAAGGACACAACTCATTCTGGTCAGTGCTAGGGAAGTGCCTAAAACATCATCATCAACTTTTAGCATTTTATATAAACCACTCATAAAGGATGAATTGCGCAAGATGTTTGAGTAGTCTTGCATGGAAGTTGTCAAACGAAGATCGTTAGCCACTCAAAACCTGAACGCAGCGTTCATCGGTGCAACACATTTTAGGTTTTCAATGGTGAGGGCATAACCAAGAGAGTACCTTGTAATCTAAACTCACAACCGATGAAGGTAAATGTGCCTGCTATTGACGATCTGTTATCACCTTTATTGCCCACCTTCAAAAAGGATAAGTTCACTCATAAGGAAGTAAATGAAAATCCTCCTCTGCGCGCTGTGCTTTTTAGCAAAGACCAGATGGAAATACATGCGCACTACCTGGCTATCAATCATTCGCTTGTCAGTAAACAATCACCAGAACTACTGTTAAAGGGATTATCTGAAAATGAAGAGATATTATTTCAGGTCAATGAACTTCTAAAAAAAAGCATTCGCGAAAAGAAGTCCATCAGTCCGGCTGCCGAATGGCTGCTTGATAATTTTTTTCTGATTGAAGAACAAATTAGAATTGGTAAACGTCACTTGCCCAAAGGGTACAGCAAGAGTTTGCCAAAATTAAGGAGTGGCTTTCCACGCGTGTACGACATCGCCATTGAAATAATCTCACACAGCGATGGACACCTTGATATCTATAGCCTGTCGAACTTTATTGAAGCCTATCAAAGTGAACATCATCTGACACTGGGTGAATTGTGGGCAATACCTATTATGCTGCGTCTTGCCTTGCTGGAGAATCTAAGCCGGGTAGCGGCCATGATTGCCGTTGACCGGAAAGACTCGGCATTGGCCAACAAGTGGGCAAAGCAAATAATTGAAACCGCAGAAACGAATCCTAAAGATCTCGTACTTATTATTGCCGACATGGCGCGGTCAAATCCACCCATGGTTAGCGCATTTATAGCGGAGTTTGTTCGCAAGCTGCAATGGAGAGGTCCTGAACTTTCCCTTCCGCTCAATTGGGTAGAGCAACATCTGTCAGGAACGGACACTACGATCGCAGACATGGTGGGCACTGAAAATCAGAAGCAGGCGGCTGATCAGGTTTCGGTGAGCAATAGCATCAACAGTTTGCGTTTTTTAGCGAAGATGGATTGGCGTGAATTTGTAGATGCCATGAGTGCAGTCGAAAAAACACTTCGGCAGGATTTACATGGTGTGTATGCCACTATGGATTTTTACACGCGCGATGAGTATCGTCATAAGGTGGAAGGGCTGGCTAAAGCAAGCGCATTAGCGGAAGATGTTATTGCTAAAATTGTAATAGATCTCGCGCACAAGAGTTTTTCGAAGAATGAAAGTGATACCCGCAAAGCACATGTGGGTTATTACCTGGTAGGTGCGGGAGTTTGTGAAACGGAGCATGTGGCACGCGTCCGCCAATCCTTGCTCCAGCGATGGAGAAAAAAAATAGTTGACGGTGCCTATGCGGTCTATATCATCATGGCACTGCTTATTACTTTCTCTCTGGGATCAATCATGCTGAACAAAGCATCAGAAGATGGGTTGAGCATGGAATGGTTAATACTCGTGGGCCTGATGTCTTTTTTAAGCGTAAGCCAGTTTGCATTAGCCATAACAAATTGGTGGGCTACGCAGTGGATAAATCCCAAGCCTTTGCCGAAACTCGATTTCTCATCGGGGATTCCAAACGAATACAGGACTATGGTAGTTGTGCCTACGCTGTTAGTTAATCCGGCTCAACTTGAAAAGTTAATAGAAGACCTTGAGGTCCGTTTTCTTGCCAATCGCGATCCTAACCTATTGTTTGCTTTGCTGACTGATTTTCAAGATGCGCGTTTTGAAAAAATGCCTGACGACTCAATTTTGATAGCGCTGGCGAAAAAAAGTATTGAAGAACTTAACCAACGATATGGGAGATTAACCAACGATACCTTTTTTCTTTTCCACCGACCGCGCGTTTGGAATGCGGCAGATAAAGTGTGGATGGGTTATGAGCGTAAGCGTGGTAAATTGACTGATCTCAATCATCTTCTTCGCGGAAAATCGAAAGATCATTTCTCTGTTGTAATGGGGGATGAAAGCTTGTTCAGCTCATTGAAGTATGTGATCACACTTGATACAGATACACAATTGCCACGCGATGCTGCCTGGAAGTTGGTGGGTTTGATGGCGCACCCATTGAATCATGCCGTGTATGATGCGGAAAAAAGGCGTATCACAGAAGGCTATGCGATCATTCAGCCGCGCATTGCGGTTAGTTTGCATGGAGCAATCCGTTCGGGCTATACGCGA
>JAENVX010000028.1 GCA_016650355.1 Bacteroidia bacterium
AGTTGGGATGCCACGACCTTCAGGTCGTGGGTTTTTTTAAATTGTCAGAATTGGCTTTAGCCAAAACAGATTCGAGTTTATGATCTTTTAAGAACTCTTCATATTCAACAGCAAAGGTTTTCTTTTTGTGATGTTCCTCCTGATTAATGATATAGGCTCTCACCTTGTCTACTGCGGAATAACTAACTGATAACGCGATGTATTCATCCTGCCATTCAAATTTACTTTTTACAAGTCCTTGTTTATTTACCCAATAAGAGGATTCACCTTTTATTAACATAGCAGTTTTTGCAATAGTTTGTTCAGTGCCCAAGGAAATGAGCATGTGAATATGGTCTTCTACACAATTAACCGTGTCGATGAAAATTCCTTTTTTAATGCTGTTCTCCTTTATATGCCGAAGCAAAATTGGTTTTAACTCTTTGTTGATTAAAGGTTCACGATTTTTGGTTGCCCAGATGTAATGAATATAAACCTTGGTATAAGGCATATTGGAATTTTGTTTTGGCTAAAGCCAATTAATCTTTATTTCTTTATTCACCACGACCTGAAGGTCGGGGCAATTATTTCCAAATTTGATACCGATATTAAAATTTCAACTTATCCTAGATGATTTCAAAATATCTCTTCAACTCCCAATCTGTTACAACTTTTGAAAATTGCCTCCATTCCCAATCACGGGTGAGGCAGAAGTGTTCAACAAACTTTTCACCCAACAATCCTTTAGCCAGCGGAGACTCTTTCATTTTGGCAGTTGCCTCTTGCAGGTTTTTGGGTAGCGTACCGTGTGAAACATCTTTATAACCATTTCCAACAGTAGGTTCTTGCAACTTCAATTTGTTTTTGATTCCATACAAGCCAGAAGCGAGGCAGGCAGACATGGCGAGGTATGGATTGCAATCAGAACCAATGACTCGTGTCTCAACGCGTGAGGATTTCTTGCTGCCAGGTAGCGCCCTTATGGCAACGGTGCGATTATCAATTGCCCATGTTAGGGTTGTTGGCGCCCACGCACCCTCTACCAACCGCTTGTAGCTATTGATGGTAGGTGCATACATTGGCAGGAGATGTGGCAAGCAATGGAGCTGACCTGCTATATAACTCTTCATCAACTCACTCATTTTAGAGGGAGTTGTTTCATCGTAGAAGAGATTTTTCTTTTCATCCCACAAACTTTGATGCACATGGCCGCCACAACCGGGAAGAGTTTCATTCCACTTGGCCATGAACGTGGCCATGATTCCGTGACGATAAGCAATCTCTTTAACAGCTGTTTTGAATAATACCGCCCGATCAGCAGCTTCGAGAATGTCGCTGTGTGTAATTGCCGCTTCGTAAGTGCCAGGTCCTGTCTCCGTATGTAGTCCCTCGACAGGCACGTTAAATTTTGAAATTAATTCGAAGAGGTCTTTAAAAAATGGATTTTGTAATGAAGTTCTTAGAATGGAATAGCCAAACATTTCTGGCGTAAGCGGTTGCAATTTTTGAAACCCTTTTTCGTGAATGCTATCGGGAGTTTCTTTGAAGTTGAACCATTCAAATTCTTGCGAGAATGTTGCGCTAAAGCCTTCCTTCTCGGCTTCACTTTTTATTTTCCGCAAGAGCTGACGTGGACAATAAGTTGCGGGAGCATTATCCTTGTCAATAAATTCTCCTAAAAAAAATGGTACATCTTCTTCCCATGGTATTTGACGAAAGGTATTAAGGTCCAATTTTGCTTTCGCGTCAGGATAGCCGGAATGCCATCCCGTAACTTTTACGTTATCATACATAATGTCGCCAGAGTCCCAACCAAATATTACATCACAAAAGCCAAAATGACTTTCAACCGAAGACAAAAATTTTTCGATTGATATATATTTTCCACGCAAAATTCCGTCAATGTCGGTAACGGCTACTTTTACTTTGCCTGAAGGATGGCTCCGAACTAGACCAATTATTTCTTCTGTTTCTTCGGGGGTCATATTATATATTTTGTTTATGCACCTGACTATATCTGGCGACACGGAATTATTTTTTGCGTGAGGGATAGAAGCGGAAAGCCCACAGGGGCACGCCTCGGGCCACGAGGACTTGTAGCGAAAAGCCCGGCCCGAAGGGACACGCCCAAATTAATGCTTCACTGTTGGACATGATATTAGATTTTCATTTAGTCTTTCAATCTCACAAAAATTTTAAACAATACAAAAGCGAATACCATAAGGGCAACGAAAACAAGTGCCAACTGCCAATAATAGTAGGTTACAGCAACCAGAGAAAATACCGCAATTAATAAAGCAAGGAGAGGGGTGATGGGAAAAAATGGCACCTTAAATGGTCTCGGAGCTGCTGGTTCTTTTTTTCTGAAGGCAAATAATGAAAGCATGGAGACACTATATAGTATTAGTGCCGCAAAAACGGAGATGGTGATGATCACACTTGCCTTGCCAGTGAGCAATGCCACAATACCAATCGCCATGTTTGCCACCAGGGCCACATGCGGTGTTTGAAATTTGGGGTGGATTTTTCCAAAGAAGGAAGGAATATATTTTACTCTGCCCAATTCAAAAGTTGCGCGGCCTGCAGCCAAAACCAATCCGTGGAATGAAGCAATCATCCCTAATATGCCTAATGCAACCACAGCATGAAAGGCAACACTTTGTTCGGTGACAATTGTTTTCAATACAAGTGGTAGAGGTGAATCCGAGGTTGTACCTGTGTCATTGTCGATTACAACAGCTTCCCAGCCGCTGACTCCAATAGAAAAAATGAATGTAATCAGAAAGGCAGCAACAAGTGTTGCCATGGCCGAGCCAAAACCACGGACAAGATCACGTTGTGGATTTGGTGTTTCTTCTGCCAGGTTGGCGATGCCTTCAATGCCAAGAAAACACCAGATAGCAAAAGGTATGGCCGCAAAGCTTCCGATCCAACCGTTTGGATACGCGTTGTGCGTGAGGTTGCTGAATTTAAAATGCCCGGATACAACAATTGCGAACAAAACAAGTCCTGCAAGTGCAATAAATGTGACAACCAATTCGAATGCAGCGGCAGCTTTTACTCCATATATATTGAGCGATGTGAAAGCAAAGTAGCAGCCGATGGCAAAAACCACTATAGGGACTTGGGGAACAAGCAGATTAAAATATGTTCCAATGGCGATAGCGATTGCGGGCGGTGCAAAAATGAACTCTACAGCTTGAGCTATCCCCACAATAAAACCTACGTTTTTTCCGAGAGCCCTGTTGGCATAATCAAACGCGCCACCTGCTTTAGGTATGGCGCATGCTAACTCAGCATAACTTAAACTGAAAGCTACGTACATGATGATGATGAAGAATACGGCAATGGCCATACCCAAGGTGCCGCCTTCTTGCAGACCAAGGTTCCACCCGAAGTACATTCCAGAGATAACATACCCTACACCAAGGCCCCAGAGCATGATAGGTGATAGGGCTTTCTTTAGTTGAGACATGTTGTTGGACTGGTAATACCCTACAATATCAACAGAAAAATAATATGATGGAAGGCAAGATTTTCGTTACCTCAAAAATTGAAATATTTCAAATGAACCTTGAGGCGTCAACTTCATGCTCTACCAAACCTGAGAGAATTGAGAAGTTGTAATATTATTTAAGGAGTACGCTGAGTCGATACATTGAATTATGCTTAAAACTTTAAAATATCATTCAGCGTTTTTATTGCCCGATCAAGTTCATTCATCTCAATGTTTCCCACTTTTCTTACCAACCGATCTTTGGATACAGATCGTATTTGAAGCACCAACATTTTCAGATTCGCTTTGCAATCCATTCATTTAGGTAGGTTGCAGAACGGGAATTTGAAGAAAAAAATGGCGACCAACTGGCCGCCATCTCTTAATAGGCTTTCTCCTATTTATTGTCAGGCTAACTCTCTTAAGTCCACAGGCACAACTCTTGAGATGCCTTTCTCAATCATTGTAATACCGTAAATCACGTC
>JAENVX010000029.1 GCA_016650355.1 Bacteroidia bacterium
CATTGTCTCTCTGGCAACGGGTTCTATAGCCACAACTACATTTGAACAATCTACGGTTGCAGATGCGAATGGAGCCTATTCATTCAGCGGTCTCTCCGCAAACAGTTATTTTGTAAATGCTGTGTATAAAACAGACAACAAAAATTTGACAGGTAGACTTAGCGGGTTGACTTTTACGACAGCTGAAGGAGCTGTTGTAACCGTTACCGATGTGGATGCAACACAGGATTTAGCCCTGGTTTCCGCAGGACAGTCTGGATCAACTATTGAAGCTTTGGCTGCAAACTATGCCTGGAACGGCACTGCTTTTGCCAATACTGGTGCATGGACGTTTGACGCGGCACATAGCCCTTTACAGTTTGAATTCTCCTATCGCGGAGAGCAAGCTGAGTTTAGTGGCGGATTGGCTCAAACCAACAAGTTTGTCGTAAGCTTTGATCCAGCAAATCTTGCCACCAGCACTATAGATGTTGAGGTGGATTTAGCGAGTGTTAACACACGCACCCCAGGAGGTAGAGATAACAGGACTACTGTTGCCGACAATCCAACTTTTGGACCAAGCACGCTCTTTACGGAATTAGGTTGTATTGCCGGAACGTTTGGTATTACAGCTGATAATGCTGCCCCAACCGAAGCAGTGCCGCAAACTATTACTGCTGATGTTGATCGGTACGCAAAATTCAAAAGCACTTCCATTGCAAAATATGGTGATGGCTATGTAGCAAAGGGGAATCTGGTGTTCCATGGCTTTACTGCTCCAATAGATTTATTTTTCAAAGCTTCTCCTGCTTGGGTAGACTCATCCAATAACAGAAAGTACTCTGGTTTTGAAGGAAAATTTTTGATGGCTGCAAAAAAGGACTTTGGAATTAGCTCCAGCAGCGTTAACGATGCAGTTCTAAATATTCAAATTAGCATCGTGGTGTATAAGCAATTGTAAAAATGGATTTCAAAAGGGGCTTGGCCAAGCCCCTTTTTTTAGTACAAGATTTACCCATGGCAACCTATATATATATATGAAACGCCTAACTGCAATTATTCTCTGTTCAATCATGACGGGTTGTACATATTATGAAAATGAATCGATCAAAATTCCTCAACCCGAAGTACCAAATGCAACCACAACACTGGAGGCGGTTTATGTCACAACGGTTCCAAATAAGCTGACATCCAAATACTGGAAAACAGCTGACTATCTTCCGATAACGGCACAAAACCAAATCATTGGAAAAGTACCAGTGGAAGATGGTCTATTTAATATGAGCGGAACGTTTGGCGGCCTTTCTGATTTTAATCAGGGTGAAATTCCTGATATTTCTCTTAAGGCAGCATACACTTCAGATAGCTTGTATATTTTAATATCATGGAAGGATTCAAAATACAATGCATCTCAGGCAAACTGGTTTTACAATGGACCAGAGGATCCTAAAAAACCCGGTTCAACAACAGGTTGGACATCTCAGCAAAACGATGATAAGCTAATACTTTCCTTTGGTATGGGCTCCGGAAAAAGTGATGTCTGGAAATGGTCACTAGCTTTGTCCGAACCGCTTGGATATGCCATTGATATGATTGACAATGGAACAGGAGCTGTTGCTGATGCGGGAAATAAAATGTATATGAGAAATGCGCTTGGAGATAACAGAGGAGGACCAAAATATGATTGGAATGGCATACAGCAAGAACTGTATAGAAAGCCATCTGGATTTACTATTCTCGATCCAGCTTTTTATATGTTAAATAAAGATGACTTTGCAGGGGATGTTGTGAAGGGTGAAGTTTACTTTCAAAAAGAATGCGCTGGGTGCCATGGAATTACCGGAGATGGTGAAGGAACAACTAATCCTGTCGGGATTCGATTAAATAAGACTGGGCAATTTAATCGATGGACAAGGCAAGCTTTGGATGCATTTGCATCCGATCCAGGAAAACATGAAGGCGCTGTTCATTACCCAACTATTGAAGCTGAGCGCGAGGATTTGTTTGCCAGATTGCGCGGCTTTAGTGGAGTACCCGGATATTACTTGGAAAATCCAACCGGTAGCAATTCTGACATTCATGCGGTATCCAATGTGCAATTAGGAAAAATAGATAGTGATAATACCAAGGGGTATACTGTTCTCTTGATTCGGGCTTTAAACACCGGAAGTGGGGATGATATTGTATTTAGTTCAACTTCAAAACCTGTTTACGACTTTACAATCAATTTCATGGACAATGATAATCTTAACCTGATAGGTGCCAATAATAAGCAACTCACCCTCAAACCAAAACAATAATGAAACTGAAGACAATCATTCATCTCATTCTTGTAGCCATTGCCATATCATGCCTGCTTGTCTCATGTACCTATGAGGAAATTAAGCCACAAAAAGTGGATATTCCAGACTCTGTAAAATTTTCTGTTAACATCATCCCAATATTCAACGCTTCATGCAATATCTCCGGCTGTCACAATCAGGGTGGAATCCCTCCGGACCTTTCCCTTAACAATGCTTATACGAGTCTGATATTCTTTGGGTATGTGGAGGTAGATGATCCCGAAGCAAGTATTTTATATGAAAAAATTACAACCGGTAGCATGAAGAACAATGCAACGGATCAGGACAGAGCCCTGATATTAGAATGGATTAAACAAGGAGCCCTAGACAACTAAATCGTTTTCGATTATGAAAAAAAGTATTCAATTCGCCAAACGTTCACGCAACACTCGAGCAGGAGTCTTGCTTTTCGTTCTTGCTAGCATCTTATGCGGAGCTCCTATCTTTGCTCAGGACGAAGCAACTCCTGAGCCTGAAAAAAAAGAAGGCTCGAATAAGAAGCCAGCCAAGCCGGCTTTCGAGAGTCCCGAACTCATGGATGAGCAGTCCGTTGTTGTTCCCGCTTCAGGGACGCTTGAGTTTGATATTCAGCATAGGTTCGGGCTCGTCAATAACGGAATAGAAGATTTATATGGAATTTATGCTCCAGGTGCCAACGTACGATTGGCTTTTAGCTATGTTCCCATTGAAAACCTTCAAGTTGGCTTTGGTTATGCTAAGCTTAAGCAGTATTTAGATTTCAATGCAAAGTATGCTATCCTTAAACAGCGTAAAGACTGGAGCGTTCCCGTCAGTGTAACTTATTTTGGCGATTGGGCCATTGATAATCGCGAAGGTATATATGAGAAAAGTGTGCATCGCTTTTCATTCTACAACTCATTAATAATTGCTAGTCGCATATCTGATAAATTCTCGCTGCAAGTCGCACCCAGCTTTAGTCATTACAACGCGATTGACTCATTATACAGTCATGATATGATTGCCGTTGGTGTTACCGGCCGGTATAAATTTTCAAATCAGTCTTCCATTGTTATCGGGTATACCCAACAACTCACCGATCACAAAGATCCAAAATTCAATCTGAAGCCAGGGTTTACAATTGGGTGGGAGATAGCCACCAGCGGACACGCCTTTCAAATTTTCGCCACCACCTTTCAAGGGATAATTCCTCAGGAAAATATCACCTTCAATCAAAATGATTTTACTGAAGGAGAATTTCTGATTGGGTTTAACATTACACGGTTGTGGAACTTTTAAAATCAAAAAAAATGGTAAAACAAAACAGGAAAAAGTTTTTATTGGCGGGTCTTGGATTAGCAGGAGTTGCAGCATTTTTCAAAACTGAAAAGCAGCCAAAAATAAAGAACACAACAAAGTTCCTTACACAAGATGGCAGGCTTGTAGAGATTGACACGAATAAATTGCCAACAACTAAACTAGTGGCTTCCAAGTTGGATATACAAAATTGGATTAAGAAATAAATCTTATGGTTGACTTACCTAAAATTATTCCGCAACCCCAAATTCCAAGAAGGAATTTTATTAAGGGTGCATTACTTGCTGGGCTTGCATCAAGCTGCACTTCAAATGATCCTTTTACAACGGCTGCAACAGAGGAGAGTGTAATGGCGTCAGGCGAGATGGTTAAACTTCTCTCCACAACTGGTGAAATTATTGAAGTAGATAAGGCTTATTTAAAACCGCTTGAGGAAATTCCATCTATATCGCAGACTGCACAGCGAATGGGAATTGAAGGAAAGAAATTTGTGATGGTAATTGATCTTTCGCGCTGCAAGAATCTTAAAAAATGTCAGGAGGCATGTAATCATGCACACTTTGTGAGTGATGCTCAAAACTGGATCAAAGTGTATCCGATTCAGGAAGCTGAACATACCGCTCCGTTTTGGCAGCCCACGACTTGCATGCATTGTGATGACCCCCCATGTGTGAAGGTATGTCCTGTCGATGCAACATTTAAGCGTCAAGATGGGATAGTCGGAATTGATGCAGACCGTTGTATTGGGTGTCGCTTTTGCATGGCGGCATGTCCTTATTCTACGCGGGTTTTTAATTGGGACCAACCTCTTCTTCCTCCCGAAGTATTAGCGATGAATTATTCATCTGAAACAAGCTGTCCTCCAAAAATTGGCACTGTTTCCAAATGTGATTTTTGTCCTGATATGGCAAGAAAAGGAGAACTCCCTCATTGCGTTTCTGCTTGTCCAAACGGAGTGTTTTTCTTTGGTGACATGAATGAAGATACTGTAACTAATGGATCGGAAACGGTTCGTTTTAGTGAATTAATTCGTGATCGATCTGGCTATCGTTTAATGGAAGACCTGGGTACCAAACCCAGTGTATATTATTTGCCTCCAGTCGATCGGTTATTTCCATTTAAAAATGAATTAAAACCTGAAGAAGGATAAAGATTATGATTGATCAATCATCTATTTCATCTGATAAGATTACCTCCGATTTAATGCCTCAGAAGTTTGGAAAAGCAGGCACAATCTGGGTTTCCATTCTTGTACTGTTATGCTTAGCTGGTTTGTTTGGCTACTACCGACAACTCACACTTGGGTTAGGCGTTACCGGCATGCGCGATTATGCTTCCTGGGGAATTTATATTTCCAATTTTGTCTTTTTTGTTGCGATTAGTTTAGTGGGGTCGCTGATCACAGCCATCTTTCGGCTAACCAATGTAGGTTGGCGCACACCCTTAACGCGTATTTCCGAGATCATTGCAGTTTCAGCCATTCTATTTGCCTCTATCATTATTATCGTTGACATGGGTCGTCCGGAGCGCTTTACACACATATTTTTGTACAGTAGGTTGCAGTCACCTATCATTTGGGACGTCATTGTGATAACCACCTATCTCGTATTAAGTGTTTTGTTTCTCTATTTTCCATTGCTAGCTGATTTACCTATACTTATTAAGAATAGTAAAGCCGGAAGTGGTCTTCAAAAGCTCTATAAATTTTTGGGTTCGTTTTGGAAAGGTACCGCTGCGCAATTTAAGATAACCGAGAAAGCGGTAAAGATAATTTCGGTTATGATCATTCCCGTAGCGCTGGCTATTCACACCGTAACTTCATGGTTGTTTGCCACCACCTATCGCCCGGGGTGGGACAGTACAAATTTTGGAGCTTACTTTGTTTCAGGTGCTTTTTTGGTAGGAGCAGGTGGTGTTATTGTAGCGATGTATGTCTTTCGCAAGGCTTACAAGCTAGAGGCATACATCACCGAAAAACATTTTGATTACATGGGAAAAATTGTGGTCATGCTAGCGCTACTCTATCTTTACTTCAATGTAAATGAATATCTGGTCCCCGCCTTCAAAATGAAGAAAGCCGAGGAGCATCATCTTATGAGTCTCTTTACGGGTGAATTTTCATTATTGTTTTGGTCTGTTATAATTCTGGGAATGATTGTGCCAATCGTTGTACTCATATTTCCAAGTGGAAGAAAACCCAAAACTGCTTTTATAATGGGTGTATTGGTAGTAGTTGGAGCTTGGTTCAAAAGATTTTTGATAGTTACACCTACAATGCTTAGCCCTTTTCTACCTATGTATGATGTGCCAGAAAACTATAAGCATTATTGGCCAACTTGGGAAGAGTGGGCGATTACAATAGGATCTTTGGCGGGTGCCTTGTTGATCATCACTATTTTCGCGCGGCTATTTCCAATTGTTCCCATTCATGAAACAATTGAAGAAAGACAGAACGTTAAACAACAAATGTTATGAGGCGCTTTACAAGCAGTTGGTTATGTTTTTTGTTTACATGTGTGCTGGTTATCCCAACACAGGCACAGGATGAGAAGGATAAGAATGCTATAAAAGTTGATCTGGCTTATTATCAACTGGATAATGCCTTGCCAATTCTAGTAGCATCGGCAAAAACAAAAAACGGGAAAAAATTTGAGCCGGTTGATTCGGTTGATATTTATCTATATTTCAACGAAGAAAGTACTGTAGGATTCATTGGAAAAATTAGAACTAATGACAAAGGCATCGGAAAATTATCATTGCCGGAAAGATTTCGAAGTGATTGGGCCACCCTGCCTTCCAGTACGTTTATAGCCACTATAACTGGAAACGAGCGTTTTAAGGATGCGTCAACCGAAATTGAGATAGCTAAAGCTAAGATTGAGCTGACGGCTGAAGAGAAGGACAGTGTAAGGATCATCACGGCTAAGGTTCTCGCTTTTCAAGATAGTAGTTGGATCGTAGTCCCGGAAACTGAAATTAAGTTAGTTGTCAGACGTTTGCTAAGTGATATAAAAGTTGGAGAAGATGATTCGTTCACGACAGACGATGACGGGGTTGCATCCACAGAATTTAATCTCACTATACCTGGAGATGGGGATGGGAATATTTTTATTGGCGCGAAAATTGATGATAATGATACGTATGGAAACTTGGTGACGACAAAAGTGATGAAATGGGGAGCACCCTTGGAACGAGATGACAGCTTTGAGGCGCGAACCTTATGGGCGACCAGGGATAAGACACCATTGTGGTTGCTTATTTTTCCTAACCTGATCATTGCGAGTGTTTGGGGTATCATTTTTTATCTGCTGTATCTCATTACTCGAATTATTAAGCTTGGAAAAACGAATGAGAGTGCTTGAACAAACCTTAACTATAATTATAAGACGTATGAAAAGTAAAATTTATTTTCTGACGACATTGCTCTCTATGACTGCCTGTCTATTTTCATTTAAAGTATATCAAGCAAAACCATGGGCTGTGCCTGATAAGTATGTTCAAATGAAGAATCCGGTAGCTTCAGATGCCGAAATACTCAAAGACGCAAAAGCCTTGTGGGTTAAGCACTGCCAGTCTTGCCATGGTAAAACAGGAATGGGTGATGGAACTAAAGCGGCTCAATTGGACACAGAAATGGAAGATTTCACTACAGATGTTGTCCAAAAGCAACCCGATGGTGCCTTGTTTTATAAGATTCAGGCTGGACGGGATGACATGCCCTCATTTAAGAAGAAAATTCCTGATGAAGATGAGATTTGGTCATTGGTATGCTTTATGCGCTCACTTAAATAGTATTAACAAATAATTGCAAAAAGAAGCCCTTCGAATAATCTTATCCGAAGGGCTTTTCTATTTCTGTTAAGCTACAC
>JAENVX010000030.1 GCA_016650355.1 Bacteroidia bacterium
ATGGCATAGAGGGCTACACTTAATATGTAAAAAATATAATAGATGTTTTTTATTTCGCGGATAGCTAAGTACACCAAAAAGTTGTAGAGCGAAATGATCAGGATCATTCCATAAAACGTTCCATAGAGAAAATATTCGTTAAGCGCATAGTTGATAAACCGATCAACCGATCGAAATGCGATGCGTATATCGGCAAATTCATGCGAGCGGATTTTGAAATAATAAACAGCCACGGTATCAACACTCAAACTCAACTGTATTTCAAAATTTTTGTGTGCAAATTTCCGCTTAGCAAATGGATATTGATCGCCCATCAAAGCATACGCAATAGTGCCATCGGCAGTAGGCGTATACGCTTCTATCTGGTCGATGGTCTGGTCATAAAATTCAAACAACCAAATCTTGCTGCTATTGGGAATGTGGTGCACCGGAATCCTTAACCAGTAAGAAGCATTTACCCGAAAATCTTTGTTCTGATATGAATCGTGTTTTAAGAATTGATTTTCGTAAGGTTTACTTGAAATGGTTTGAAAATCAAGTGTGTTGGTCGAGTCAATCAGATATTCTAATTGCCTTAAGAACAATATTTGTTCATTGTGTTCATCATCTATTTGGAGGACTTGAGCACCGGATGTTAAGAGCAGGCCAAAACACAGTATCGATAAAAAAAAAATTGTGCGCGTCATTCTTTCTTTGAAACCGCAACCATTCGAGGCCAGATGGATTAACTTCTTGTTTTCCAATATATCGGAAAATTAATCAAAATGGAGATTATATCATCCGGGTGTTCCCAACTAAAGCAGCCTGCGAGTTGATTGAAAACGATTGCAACGCGATCATAAAAGCTCTTCGTTTTTAGATTGGTTTTGGCCTTCAAGTGTCCTATTTTTGACCTCTCGAAATTTAAACACAATGCAAATGACTAAAATTGGTATCAACGGATTTGGACGAATTGGGAGGTTAGCATTCAGAGCAGCAATGGACCGTAAGGACATTGAGGTAGTCGGAATTAACGATCTAGTAGACCCTGAATACATGGCGTATATGCTGAAGTACGATTCTACGCACAACCGTTTTGAAGGAACGGTTGAAGTGAAGGACGGCAACCTTATCGTGAATGGAAAAAAGATAAGAGTAACAGCAGAAAAAGATCCCGCCAATTTGAAGTGGTCAGAAGTAGGAGCTGAAATAATTATCGAATCGACAGGTTTGTTCCTTACACAGGTAGATGCGCAAAAGCATATTGCTGCAGGCGCAAAGAAAGTTGTAATGTCTGCACCAGCAAAAGATGATACACCAACTTTTGTGATGGGTGTAAATCATAAAAAGCTTACTGCTCAACATACCATTGTATCCAATGCATCCTGCACCACCAACTGTCTTGCTCCAATTGCAAAAGTATTAAATGATAAGTTTGGAATTGCTGAGGGCTTAATGAGTACGGTGCATGCTGTTACCGCAACACAGAAAACTGTTGACAGCCCATCGGGTAAAGATTGGAGAGGTGGACGAGGCGCATATCAAAATATTATCCCTTCTTCAACAGGTGCTGCAAAAGCTGTTGCCTTGGTCATACCAGAATTGAAAGGAAAACTAACAGGTATGTCGTTCCGCGTGCCCGTGGCTGATGTTTCAGTTGTTGATCTAACGGTGAAATTGGAGAAGGCAGCCACCTATGAAGAAATAAAGACCGCGATGAAGGAAGCATCCGTTGGTGAACTTAAGGGTATTCTTGGTTATACCGAAGATGATGTTGTATCACAAGATTTCCTCGGTGATTCACGCACTTCCATCTTTGATGCTAAAGCCGGCATAGCCTTAAATGATAAATTTGTGAAAGTTGTAGCGTGGTATGATAACGAGTGGGGCTATTCAAATAAATTGATTGACCTCGTTCAGGAACTTGCAAAGTTATAAAATCCCATTAATATCTTACTTTCAAAAAAGGTGCCCCATTTATGGAGCACCTTTTTTCGTTTCATTACATAGTTTTTTCCAAGCAAGCGTAACTTAAAATAAACTCCCATACTCCAATTGGGAGAAGCTAGAATATTTCTACCTGCCAATGCAAAGCCACCAGACCCGGACACACCAATTTTTTGCGTAGCCTGATAATTCAATTCCAGCGTTGGTGAAACATATTCAGTATTATTTGAGAAGATACCATTCTGAAGTATTATGATAAACAATTAGGAACGCTTGGCCTGATTTCCTGCCAATTATCACCCCTTTATCATCAACCGTAGCAACATCTGGAGGGGATGTTGACCAAACAGGACTCACATCTTTTTCAATGCCATACTGATCTTTGAATATAAAATTGGCTTGAACTGTATTTCCCGCTACTACTGCTATTGGATCAGGTGAAATCTCGATTGACTCTCCTATAATTGGATCATCCAAATAATCAATCCCTATGCAAGAATTCAATGCAAAACATAATAAAACTAATCTCAGCACCCTCATTTTCATCAAATTTCTACAATTTAATAATCTACCCTGAAGCATTTAGTCATTCATTTGACATTATATGCCAGTAATATATGGGCCAGATAACTGTTGCTTATTATATCAATACGGATGTAGGATTTAGGCCGAAATTGTTTAATCCACTAATACCCGAATCTTCATCTTTGAACAACATAAAGTCCTAAAGTTAGGAAACAAATGAGTGGAGGGATTTCCAATGGAAACACGAGAAACAGAACCAGACAGATTCTGATATTATTTATTGCAATTGTTATCGGGGTGTTGATTTCTCAAGCCGCAAGTGCCCAGCGCAATTTTCATAAAAGTAAAATAGTGCATAGTAAAATCAAGTATAAGGTTCAGGTTCACAAGTCCAACAAGGTTTGTGATATCTTGAACAAGAAAAGGAATTATGCGTCAAAAACATCACCATTCGCTTCAAATCAAAAGCCTAAGCCCAAGCCTCAGGCTGAAATTGATACTCCTGCCCGTTTCTAAAATAGCATTTCAAAAAGGGTGTTTGTGTGAGGCCTTTGCGGGAAACTGCGAGGCCTTTTCATTTAAAGAGACCTTCACACCATCCCAGACACATCCTATCTTCTTTTCGAGAGGGCTTTTAAATGATTTCTATATTTGAGATCGCATTACCTTTATGATATGGAGTACTCGGAAGAAATATTTTATAATCATCTCGCTCAAACTAACCCCTTCCCCTTTCAAATAAGTATAGAACGGGCAGAGGGTGTTTATTTATTTTCTCCGGAAGGCAAACGCTACATCGATATGATTTCCGGTATTGGAGTGAGCAACATTGGCCACCGGCATCCCAAAGTCATTGATGCGATCAAACGACAACTTGATAAACACCTGCACGTGATGGTTTTCGGTGAGTATATTCAATCAACACCAAATCTACTTGCAAAGAAACTTGCCGATCTCCTTCCGCCACAACTCAACTGCAGTTATTTTGTTAATTCAGGAACTGAAGCTAATGAAGGGGCTTTGAAACTGGCAAAGCGATATACCGGAAGGACTGAAATTATTTCCTGTAAAAAATCGTATCATGGAAGCACGCATGGATCGCTAAGTGTTTCCGGAAACGAAGTAAAGAAAAATGCCTTTCGCCCTTTACTTCCTGATGTGCGATTTATGGAGTTTAATAACACCAGTGACCTCGAAATTATCACATCAAATACGGCTTGTGTTATTGTTGAGACTATTCAGGGAGATGCCGGAGTTAGGATTCCTTCACTAAACTATATGCAGGCGTTAAGAGATAAATGCACAGAAACAGGAGCATTATTGATACTGGATGAAATTCAATGTGGTATGGGTAGAACGGGGACGCTCTTTGCCTTTCAGCAATTTGGAATCCTTCCTGATATTCTCACATTGGCCAAAGCGTTCGGAGGAGGTCTTCCGATTGGAACATTTATTTCCAGTCGGGAAATTATGAAAACATTGACGCATGACCCCATGCTGGGGCACATCACTACCTTTGGTGGAAACCCAGTGTGTTGCGCTTCGGCTTTGGCAACATTGGAGGTAATCGAGGATGAAAAGTTATTGCACCAGGTAGAAGCAAAAGGTAATTTAATTCAAGAGACGCTGGTTCACAAGAAAATAAAAGAGATCAGGCGGTTAGGATTAATGTTCGCTATCGATTTTGAATCAGAAGACCAGGTAAATAATATTGTCAACCACGCGAAAGAAAATGGCGTGATTTGTTATTGGTTTTTATCGAACCCTAAAAGTTTACGGATAGCCCCTCCCCTCACAATAAGCGATGCTGAGATTTCGGAGGCATGTGAAATAATTCTACAAGCAATAAATCAAGCTTGATCTTGTACGAAAAAAGCCTCCATTTCTGAAGGCTCTCTAAATCATTAAACTAAACTCATTTTAAATCCACTTACGCTTAAGTGCTAGTCGCATTAACTCAAATGTATTATGAGCACGAACCTTTTTAAGCATGTTTCTGCGATGTACCTTCACGGTTTCTGAACTGATCTTTAACTTTTTTCCTATTTTATTCGAGGTGAAGCCATTGGCAACCAGAGAGAGTACTTCAAGTTCCCTTTCTGTTAAAGATTTTAATAATTGGGCTCCTTTCTTCACTGAATGGGATAAAGTGTCTGGTACTGCTCTATCCGTTTAGTAAAAGTGGCAGGAATTAAATAATCATGAAATACCTATTAAGTGGTATTTTTCAGAAAAATGATGTTTAAACTTACTTCTACTAAATAAGGTTATTATCAAAGCCAAATTTGAGAAGTTGAGAGGTATTAGTGGCCTTTAGCTTACGCAACATGTTCCTTCTGTGCGTTTTTACGGTGTTTATTGTGATAAAAAGCTCCTCGGCAATTTCATAACTGTTTCTCCCTTTGCCAAGAAGCCTTAATATTTCAGTCTCCCGGTCAGAGAAGTGCTCTGATTGACTTACCCGTTTTGGTCTGCTGGGAAATACTTTAATTCCTTTGACAACGTAATTCACTTTTTGGAGTAAATCGTCACTATCCCATGATTTTAGTAAATAACCGTGTCCGCCTGCTGTCATTACCTCCTGTATAAACTGGTCCTCATCGTGCATGGTCACAACTGCTACCCTTACATTTGGAAACCGAGAAAGAATTCTTCTTAACAAATCAACACCATTGACCCCTGGCATCTCAATATCTAAAAGGACAAGATCAACAGGCGTGTTCTCCAGGAAATCAATAGCTTTTAATGGCTCATTAATTTTCCCCACTACTAAATATTGTCCCGAAAAACGCTTGAGTAGTAACTCAAGGCCATCCAGAAAGAGCGTGTGATCATCCACTAAGAGCACTCGAGTCATTTGACTATTTTAAATGGTATATCGAAATTATAAAAAGTACCTTTTCCATTTGTCTCCAAACTCATGTTGCCATTCAACGCTTGCACTCTGGAATCTATGCTATACATACCAAAACCTTTTGTATGTCCCGCTCGCATACCCATGCCATTATCTTCATACATCACATTCATAAAATCCTCAAACCGGTTAACGTGGATTTTAATTTCGGTTGCCTTGGAATGTTTTATCGTGTTGTTGATCAATTCCTGAATTATACGATACACCGTTATTGAAATTTTAGGGTCTATCTTCCCTATGCCAAAGTAATCAAACCTGGCATTTATGTCAGTCCGCTCATTTAATTGATCAATAAAATTCTTAAGCCCAACCTCTAGCCCATAGCGCTCCAGGGCAGGGGGATTTAAATCGTAGATAATTCTTTTTATCTCAAGAATAATGTCATTAAAATTGTCATTGATAGTTTTCAAGCCTTGATCTTGATTGGTCGTCCTGTGTTGTATTGCATCTTGTACAATCCACTTTACGCTTGTAAGCGCAGTTCCTACACCATCGTGCAAATCTTTGGCAATCCTTCTTCGGTCACGCTCTAGTGCTTCTACCTCTGATTGGATTAGTTTTTGTTGGTGATTGTTAATGACTTCAAGATAGGCCTGCCTTCGCTGCCAGTCGTTGATGCGAACCTTGTAGACTCCCAATCCAATCGCACCGAATGCGATAAAGTAACATACAATTGCATACCATGACTTCCACAATGGCGTGAGAATTTCAAAATTCAATGTTACAGGGATAGCAGCCCAGTTTCTATTATCTGTTGAAACTTGCATTTCGAAGTGATAGCGGTTAGGCCGCAAAGAATAATATGAAACCGTTCTACTTTGCGTTTGATTCCACTTGGCAGATTCATTAAGCCTGTGCCTATAAAATAGGTTACGATTATTGAATGATATTACGCCAATATCGAGGACTACATTGTTATGCTCTGGAGAAAATGCAGACACTCCTGGGCTTACCTCCTCGTCATTAACAAGAATGCTTTTCAAATAACTTACAGGTTGCTCGTTTTGAAAAGTCTGAATATCCTTCGGGAAAATAGAAATCCCTAAGTCTGAGAAGGACCAAATATGAGTTTTGGTTGGCACTAAAATATTATTTTTATCTGAAATCAATCCGCTGTTTCTGGTCAACAAACTGATTTCAAATTCTTCTCCCAATAAGGTCTCACTGCGAATGCGCGCAATACCCTTTTCTGTGCTTATC
>JAENVX010000031.1 GCA_016650355.1 Bacteroidia bacterium
CCACATGTGATCCTGATTTTTTTGCCAGGCATTCTATTTCGGAAATGCTATCATGGACAGATTTTGAAATTGGAAAGAGCGGACGCGTTACTCACCCAATGATTGTTAGAGAAGGTAAAGATAACTATGAGCCCATCGCATGGCATGAAGCGTTCAGGATCATTGGAGACATGCTGAAAAGCCTCGCTTCTCCCAATGAAGCAATTTTCTACACATCAGGGCGTACTAGTAACGAAGCAGCATTTTTGTATCAACTTTTCGTAAGGATGTATGGCACCAATAATTTGCCAGACTGTTCAAACATGTGTCACGAATCAAGCGGTGTTGCTTTAGTTGAAACAGTTGGGATTGGAAAGGGTTCTGTGACATTGGATGATTTTAATAAGGCAGAAGTGATTGTCATTATTGGGCAAAACCCGGGAACGAATCATCCCAGAATGCTTACGGTACTTCAAAAAGCTAAACAGCATGGAGCATATATAATTACGATCAATCCTTTATCAGAAGCCGGATTAGTTAGTTTTCGACATCCACAAAATCCAATGGATATGGTTGGTAAGGCAACAGCTATTACTGACCTGTGGCTCCAGGTGAAAATTAACGAGGATGTGGCATTGCTCAAAGCTATTTTGAAAATTCTGGTAGAGAAAGAGAATGCCAAACCGGGCTCTGTTTTTGATCATGATTTTATTGCATCCAAAACTGCCGGGTTCGAGTCTTTCTTAGAGGATTTAAATAGCCATTCCATTGATGAGTTGATACAAAAATCTGGAGTGGAAGAGGATAAGGTTTTCGAGGCAGCAGCCATTCTTGCAGATAAGAAAAAAATAATAGTATGCTGGGCAATGGGATTGACGCAGCATGTAAATGCAGTGGATAACATCCGAGAGATCGTTAACCTATTGTTGTTGAAAGGCAGCATTGGAAAGCCTGGTGCAGGTACTTGTCCGGTTCGAGGTCATAGCAACGTACAAGGCGATCGCACAATGGGAATTTATGAAAAAGCAAAGCCTGAATTTCTTAATAGCTTACAAAAGGTTTTTGGTTTCGAGCCACCCCGAAAAAATGGATATGACACCATTGAAGCTATCAAAGCTATGGGAGAGGGAAGGAGTAAAGTATTCTTTGCTATGGGTGGTAATTTTTTATCCGCAACGCCCGATACTGAATTTACGACTAAGGCTATTCAGAAATGTAATATGACAATTCAAGTTTCTACTAAACTTAATAGAAATCATTTGGTACATGGAAAGACTGCTTTGATATTGCCTTGCCTTGGTAGGACGGAAGTAGATGAGCAAAAAAACGGGAAACAATTTGTTAGTGTAGAAAATTCTGCAGGTATCGTGCATAAATCACAAGGCAGTAAAGACCCGGCATCAGCATACTTGATGAGTGAACCAAAGATTGTAACGGAACTAGCAAAGGCAACACTAGATTCTAAATTTTCAAATGACATTGAATGGGATGAACTGAGTTCGAACTATGATCGCATCAGAGACTTGATTGAAAAGACAATTCCGGGATTTGAGAATTTTAATAAGCGAGTAAGGGCGGATGGGGGGTTTTATTTGCCTAATGAAGCACGCGAAGGAAAATTCAATACAGTATCAACTAAAGCTCATTTCACCACAAACATCTTGGCAAATCACTCGCTAAAAGAAGGTGAATTTTTGATGATGACCATTAGAAGTCACGATCAATACAATACAACAATCTACGGTTTGGACGATCGCTATCGTGGCATCTATAATGGAAGACGTGTAATTTTCATGAACGAAAAAGATGTTCGGATTTCAGGATTAAACAAAGGTGATGTTGTTGATATTATAAGTACCTATGATGGCATAGAAAGAAAGGCTGTCGATTTTAGCGTTGTTCCCTATGATATACCTTCACAAAATGTGGCAACATATTTCCCAGAAGCAAATGCAGTAGTACCTCACAATCATTTCGCAAAAGGTAGTCAAACTCCGATTTCTAAATCGGTGGTTATTCGGTTACAAAAAAATAGACGGTCGGTCAACGGGAATGTACAGTCCAATAAACTGCGCCATTCCTTTTGAGCAGAATAAAATAGAACCCAATGAGAAGCCGTGAACTGATAAATTCTGTGGATTATGGATTTATACCTGCTTCAATCGCTTTCGATTAATTAGGCTACCTTTGCGGATTATTTAAAAAAATTTAATGAAATCATTTGATGAACTGGGCCTATCCGCTGAACTCTTAGCGGCAATTAGCCAATTAGGCTTTGAAACACCTACGCCCATACAAGAACAAGCAATACCGATTTTGCTTAAAGGAAATACAGACTTAGTTGGTCTGGCCCAAACCGGAACTGGCAAAACTGCAGCCTTTGGTCTGCCTCTATTGCAATTAGTAGACGAAAAAAATCGTACTGTACAGGCCTTGATTCTCGCACCCACCCGTGAATTGAGTGTACAGATTAGTACCGACCTGGAAAATTTTTCCAAGGGTAATCGTAATCTTAGCATTGTTACAGTCTATGGTGGTGCCAGTATTTCGGATCAGATCAGAAAGATAAAGCGTGGTGTACATA
>JAENVX010000032.1 GCA_016650355.1 Bacteroidia bacterium
CACTGAAGCGTGCTCCATATTGAATAGGCGCATTTAATCCGATCCTCCTGGAGAAAAATGGCCGGATAGTTGAATATCCAAAATTTGCAAATAAGTCTCCATTTTCAAGAAAGAATTGACGCCTCTCAGGAAAAAAAAGTTCGTAACGATCCAAATTGGTAACCTGCCTGTCTACTTCAACTTGAGAAAAATCCGGATTGACGGTCAAGTCCAAATTCAAAGATGACGTGATTGCTATTTTTGCATCAGCACCTACACTCTTTTCAAAAGTAGATGGATCGCCATTCTCATAATTCCGGGAGATACCAGCTAGCCCGTAAGGTATAATTGAAACATTGCCGCCAACCAACGGTGGTGGTTGATCCCAAACCAAAGTGCCCGTGTAAGCTAAAGAAGCAGTGGGAAATTGCCGAGGAACTGCGGCCCACGCAGATTTTTCTGTTGTCTTTAAATCGAGGCGACTAAAATTAATTCCCCAGTTCGTAATCCCTTTTTTAAACCTTATGCTTTTGAAAGGTATCGCTGCCTCAAATACCCATTTGTCGTCATAGTTTTTTACGGCTGAAGCCCATTTATTGTCCCAACTCAAATCGGCCCGTCCTCCCTCGTATAAAATGCCGTCCCATTGAGCACCTGCTGCATTGGCGCCAAATGTGAAACCGTTGGTCTGGTCATCAAATGGGTCCATGAATAACAAGAAGTTATCGTTCTTTGAAAAAGAAAAATCACGTCTGAGAGATTCCACCATGTATGGGCCAGGTAACAGATGATGACACACCGCGATCAGGTAAAGATGATGATCGTCATAGGTCATCCGTACCTCCGTCTTCACCTTGGCAAAACTTGTATCCATTGGAAGCACAGCAAAAAAATCCTTTGCCACATCTGTTTGACTCCAAGCCTCCTCATCCATCTCGCCATCTACTTTTATAAGCGATGATGCTTTTCTTATTTCAAGCTTATATCGCTCGTTTTTCTTTTGAGCAGAAAGGCTGTTACTAATAAATAAGCAACAGAAAAAAATGAAGAGGATTTTCAACGGAAATTTGATCAATAGATAAACAAGGCTAAAAATAGTACGAATATTTAATTAGCACCTTAAGAGATCGATCAGATGTTAAGTTATTGTATGAATATTACTCGAATGGTAAAAATCAATGACCTGTAAAAAGTTCTGGTTTAATTCATTTTGAATTTCAATACTCGTCAATTCTATGCCTTTGCATAAAAATTTATTTTGGTCTCTTTGGCTCCCAAAGATTGAAGGTAGTCTACCACGGCCTTTGACTCTTCACCACCTTTCATCGCATGATGCAGCATCGTAAATCCGTGTGGCCCTTTCGAATTTAACAATTGCGGATTTGAAGAAAGCACTTGCTTTGCAATGTCAAGGTAACCCAACATGCAACCCAGATAAATGTTATATCGAGCTCCTTTACCTAATAAGTAGCTTGCAATTTCTTTATTTCCAACATGGCCGGCCGCTTCAATGCCACTTTCATAATCACCACCTCCCCAATCATAAGAAACATGTAGCAATTGAGGATCATTCTCCAGCATTTCCTTTACGCGATCAAACTTGCCGTGAGAAACACCAACGAATTCCTTAACAATCTCAAGTTTAATCTGACCCGGTCTTTCTGGCTCCTGTTTTTGCGCTTTCAAGAATGACACAGGCAAAAATAGTGCTGCCGCTCCAGCCATCGTTCTGTATATAAATTTGCTTCGATTAATATATGTTTCCATAATAATGGGGTCTAATCCAAATACAACGTAAAGATAAGAGATCAAAGCTAAAAAATTCTGTAAGCGGCTGCCCCTGAAAAACAACGGATTGAATTAAGGTTGCTCGCCTAGCCTATAACATTTACTTTTGACGATCCATTTCTACAACCTGATGATAAACGATCCAGAATTAAGCGGCAAATACCTTGGAACCATTTCAAAAGATTTTGTTAAGGTTGCGGATTCTTTAAAAGAGGCATCCTATCAAATCAAGAAAGCTGGTTTTGATTTCCCCATATTTCCAATCTCTAAAGATGAGTTGCCTATTGGTCAGCTTTTGATTGACAAAGTTCAGGCAGAAGGTGAGTGGAATTATTATGCTTCATATCTGAATGAATTCGTTCAGCGAGAACTAGTAGGCAAGGACAAGGAAGAAGATTTTAAAAGCACCTACAAAGATCCTGATGAGTTTTGCTGCCTATTTGTAGTAGACAAAGATTTTACAAGGTTTGTCTTTATTCCGTTTCCTGAAGATTGAATTTTATTTGAAATGATCCCAACCTTGGGCGGTCAATGGGACAATAGTTCCAAGTTTTGACTCCATAAAATTTTGTTTTGGATCTTCATGAACATAACCAATGAACTGGATATCCGGGTGATTTTTTACTTTTTCAAAGTCGCCCTGTCTGATCGTAAAGAGCAGTTCGTAATCTTCACCACCATTTAATGCGCAAGTGACCGGATCTACTTTAAATTCCAAAGCTGCCGTATCAAATGTTTCGTTGTGAATGGGAATTTTATCTTCATAAATTCTAACGCCTACATTCGACTGGCTGCTGAGGTGGAGCAATTCAGACGCAAGTCCATCGGAAATGTCAATCATGGAAGTTGGAATAATACTAAGTTCGGCCAGTTCATGTATAATATCCATTCTAGCCTCCGGTTTTAGTTGGCGGCTCACTACATATTCATATTTTTCCAAATCAGGCTGCATTTCCGGGTTTGTTAAAAATACTTGCTTCTCACGTTCCAAAACTTGCAAGCCCATATAGGCTCCACCCAAATCGCCAGTTACACAAATGATATCATTCGGCTTTGCACCGGTACGATAAACTACTTTTTCTTTTTTAGCTCTACCTAAAATGCTTATTGATATTATAAGGCCAGAGGCAGACGCTGTGGTATCACCCCCAACAAGATCAACTTTATAATTTTCACACGCAGCTTTCATGCCGGCATATAAACTATCAATTGCTTCTGTTGAAAATCTATTGCTTATTCCTAAGGCAATAGTGATTTGCTCAGGGTTACCGTTCATGGCAGCAATATCCGATACATTTACTGCCACAGCTTTGTAGCCCAAATGTTGTAATGGCATATAAGCAAGATCAAAATGAATTCCTTCCA
>JAENVX010000033.1 GCA_016650355.1 Bacteroidia bacterium
GAAGCTTTAGCCTTAGAGAAAATGAACAACAACAATCAGAGTGTTAATGTACGGAGATAACTCGCCTCGAGTTATTCTGGACATTAATGCTTTGAATAAAAATTATACCTTTGAATACAGAATTAAAAAAAACCAATTTGTGGCGCTAGACATTGAATGCACCTCCGAGACGAAATTTAATTTCGAAAGCTAACGGGCGCACCGTACCTTGAGACTGCTCTATGAAAGGCCGTTCCCGCATTGGTGTGTAATAACCCGAGCGTAATTCTGGTTGAAATGTAAAAGCCTCCCTGTTAATAGCAGGAAGGCTTTGTTTTAATTTAGTGGTGGTCATGCCTTGGCGTGAACCCCGTTCAGAATAATTACAATACGAAGATACATTTCCGTGGAGCATTTTTTCAATCATTTAAACTCTTTAATTATGAAAAAGGAAAAAATGGCCCTCGATGTAGTAAACCCACAAGCAGCAGGCATTGATGTGGGAAGCCGTTCTCATTATGTGGCCATCGGCCCCAGAGATGAAGACGTTAGAGAATTTGGTGTGTACAATGAAGACCTGCTCGCCCTGGCGCAATGGCTTCTGGACAATGACGTAAAAACAGTGGCTATGGAAAGCACGGGCACCTACTGGCAAAGTCTTTTCACCACGCTTCAAAGCGTTGGACTTGAGGTAATCCTATGCAATGGAAAATTCACCAAGAACATCAAAGGAAAAAAGACAGACGTAAAGGATTGTCAATGGATTCAGAAACTACACACCCTTGGACTTTTGAGTGGAAGCTTTCTTCCTGATGAAGCTACGGAACAGCTCCGAACATACTGTAGACACAGAGCAAATCTGCTGGAGCAAGCGGCTGACACCTCACGCAAAATGCAAAAGTATTTACGATTGCTTAACCTGCGATTGGATGTCGTTGTGAAAGATGTAACCGGGCTCACCGGACTGACCATTATTGATGCCATCTGCAAAGGTGAAATGAACCCTGAGAAATTAGCTTCCTTCCGACACGGGAATTGCAAAAAATCAGAACAGGAAATAGCAAAAGCTTTGCAAAGCAATGGACGCAAAGACCTACTGTTTTCATTGACCCATGAGTATGAGTTGTATCAAGTCTTTCAAGGAAAGATCAGCGAGTGCGACAAGCAGATACAAAAGCTTCTTGATGAACAGATCAAAAATGATGAAAACAAAAAGCAACACTACATTGAAGGTAAAGTCCATAAGCGGCTCAATAAGAACAGTCCGGATATCAATATCAATTTACTTTCATATCAGTACTTCGAAGGTGTCGACCTGTTGGCCATTGAAGGAGTGGGCCATTCCACAGTGCTGACCTTAATGAGTGAAGTGGGGCATGGAATCAACAAGTTTGAATCCGCTAAACAATTCGCCAGTTGGTTGAGACTGGCTCCCAACAACAGAATCAGCGGTGGAAGGATACTGAGTAATAAAATACCCAAAGGTAGTAACCGCTTAAAGATAGCCTTACGGCAGGCTGCCAATGCTGTCGGCAATCTTAAGGATACTGCGCTCTCCAATTTCTTTAAGCGTATCGCCTTCCGAAAGGGAAGAACTTCAGCTATCTCTGCTACAGCCAGAAAACTGGCCGTCATCATATGGAACATGATCACCAAAAAGGTGCCTTACAAAACAGACTCCCAATACGAGTTCCTCGATCAAAAAAGAAAAAGGAAAGTGCAGGAAATGAAAAAGCTAATTCATAAGTTTGATATCACTCCTGACGACCTCGGTTTGCAATTGAATATCAACAACTTGTGAAACGTTAGTCAGAATTGCCTTTTGACAAGTAGGCTTCGAAAAAAGAAAACTGAATGAAGAGTTGGATAAAGTATTTTACAATCAGTTTAAGCTTATTGACCTCGTTGACCTTAGCCTGGGTTCTGGTGAAGTGGGACGACCCAAGGTCGTTTTATAGTGTCATCTGGGACTACCCGACAATTAGACTTTACTTTCTCGTTTCGGCTTCAACCATTGCAACTCTGAATATTTTCAAAGTTGTTGAGCGGACACTGAC
>JAENVX010000034.1 GCA_016650355.1 Bacteroidia bacterium
CCAAGTTCGGCATGAAGTTTATCAAAGACAGGTTCGCCCAAACCAACCGGTGCGCTTTTGATCACGCAGGTTACCACTCCACCAATGGTATCGCGCTCTAATCTCACCTGATCTATTAACGCAATCATTTTTTCGGCTGTAGCCTTATCGGGGCACCGAATAATATTGTCCTCAGTTTTTGTAAAATCAAGTTGGCTATAATGAGGGGCTTTTACTTCTCCAACTTGTGAAACGTATCCATTGATTTCTACTCCTAAATTCTTCAGTAGTAACTTTGCAATAGCACCGGCAGCTACGCGCGCAGCTGTTTCACGCGCTGAACTTCTTCCGCCTCCGCGGTAATCGCGATGTCCATACTTTGCTTCATAGGTATAGTCGGCATGTGAGGGCCTGAAAGTCTCGGCAATATGACTATAGTCTTTGCTTCGCTGATCCTGATTTTCGATAACAATGGAGATTGGTGTGCCTGTTGACTTTCCCTCAAAAACCCCTGACAATATTTTGAAAGTGTCATCCTCTTTGCGCTGCGTGGTAATTTTGGATTGCCCGGGCTTTCTCCGATCAAGCTCAGTTTGGATGAATGCTTCATCAATTACCAACCCTGCAGGGCAGCCATCGATGATCACGCCAATAGCAGGTCCGTGCGATTCGCCAAAAGTACTGATTCTAAAAAGTGTTCCGTAAATATTGCTCATGGGTAGATTCTAGAAATTTCAAGACCAACTTGCTGAATTAGCAATGTTGAATCTGAAATTTTGGTGATACTGAAATAAAAACGAAAATAATACTTATTTCTTAAACACTAGAAAAGCGGTGGCGCCAAGCATAAGGAGAACAAAAATGTTTACACCCATTTTTACCCATTGGCCTGTCAGAGAAGATTGAAGGGTATTGTTAGTCGTGCCAATGCGATCATAAAAAGATCCAGTGTCGTTGCTCTCAATGGCTTGATTGAGTTGACTTTCGCCAATAACATCTACCACTTGAGAAGAACGAAGTGTATCGTATTTTTTTGAATTGGGGTTAAAGAAAACCCATTGAAAGTAATCCCTCAGATGATAGACGCCAGGTTCTTTAGGAATCATAAAATAATTAAAGGACTTCGTGCCAGTCACTCTTCCATTTTCGCGATTTACGCTTTGTTTAATACTCGGCTCATAAAATTCGAATACATTGTCTTTTTTGATTACAGGCTTCTCAATACTGGATATATTACCTTCTCCAAAGATATTAAACTCGTATCCTACACTTTGGCCGGTTTCTAAATCGGTAGTTCCTATTCTTTCATCTAATCGATAGACGCCAACAGCAACAGCTTCTTTCATTGGGTGTGGTGGAAGGGCTTTTACAGTTACTGTCTTAGCCTTTGAGTTGAAGGTTTTAAAGTCTTCCTGCCGGTTTTGTCCAAAGAAGGATGGATTCTTAGCCACTTTAAATTTGATCATCTCTAACCCGACAGCGGGAAATTTTACGGCCTCTGTATTTAGAGGGTAGTAGGTAGCCTGATAAATTTTATATTGGGTAAATCCCTTGCCATTAATATTGATTGCTTCGCCCTCAATATTCTCTATGTTAAAATTTTCCTCCCAGCAATTGGAGGGCTTTAGTTTCTTCAAAATTTCAGAAAGTTGTTTGCCCAACTCATAAAACTGCATGGGAGCTCGATTGTTATCAGCTACCAAAAACGAAAGCGTAGTTGTAAACCCCTCGCCAACAAAAACTTCGTCTTTGCTGGTGCTTAGGGCGAGCAAGGCGTCTTCCTTTACATCCACGAATTCTGTGACGCCCCTACTAAAATCATTGGCGGGATCACGATCAAAGAAACTTCTGAAGGGATCGGTTGACCGCACTTGCACAGGCGGTCCTACTTTTATTTTCTTGCCAGGTGAAGAAATGGATTGACCGTTGACTGTCATTTTAAAAGCGGGCAAGTTAAATGTACCTTGTTGCGAGGGCACATAGGTCATCACCACACTTTGTGAAGAACTAATCTGTCCATTTACAATGCTGGTTTGAGATTGGGTGGAGGTTCCTCGCTTGCGTAAGCCATCAATGTCTGGAAAGTTATCGTAGCTTTTTAAGCTTTCGTTATTTGCCGATATAGTAATTGTCCAGGCCTGATTTTCCCCAATCTCATCAGGGCCAAGAATAATTTGAATATTTTGGGCAATCAAAAAAGGGCACACCAAAAAGGTTGCGAAAATGAACGAAAAAGCGAATCTCAAAACACGTTTCAACATGAAAAAACTTATTACAACTCCAAAAATAGAACTCTCAAATTTACCTTATTATAAATGCATAAAATGCCTCCAAATTCACTAAAAACGTAGAAAATAAAAAAATAACATTTAAACCATTTTTCCCTAACACTCGTTGTGTATATTCAAACTCGCAAAGCCAGTCAGGCGTTGTATTTAGTTCCACTAAAAATTCTTTTACTGTGAAAAAAATGCTCAACTATTTCAAGACCGTGCTCGCCAAAGTTAGCTTTGACGCTCAGCTTTTTGAAAAAGAATTACGCAAAGCCATCAAAACCTTGGTGGTAGAAGAGTTGCTGGAACTCAGAGTTTGGTGCTATGCCAACTTTGGGAATCATGAGGCGATCATGAATCGCTGCTTTGTTGTAACCTAAAAATGATTGATTAAGATCCTTAAAAAGACCCCGGCTTGACTGGGGTTTATTTTTTTACAGGAGTATAAACCCAACTACAATGAATCCAAATATAAGTCTTCTACTTTTTTTCGAGCCCAGGGAGTTTTTCTAAGGAATGTCAAGCTTGACTTAATACTCGGATCGAACCGGAAACAATTGATGTCGATTCGATTTCCTAATTCCGCCCAGCCATAACGATCGACTAAATAGATCAGAACCGATTCAAGCGTCTTTCCATGTAGTGGGTTGTTAGGCTGTTCTTCTTTCATAAAAAATTTATGACAGGATGTAATTCAGTTCTCGTTCATAGTCGGTCTGTAGATCTTCAGGCAGCTTAGTCAATGCATCTTCAATCTTTTTCAGCTGCTGTTGATAGAGATTAAAAAGTACGGTGCCAGGAAGACGTGGAATTCGAGCATCCTTCATTTTCGAGCAAAAGAATATGCGGAGTTCCAGTTCGGTTTGCTTTATTCCCGAGTATTTTATTTGCTTGTTGGCGAATCTTAGAATTTTACGGAGTGTCTTTTTGATCAGGTAAACATTGGTTGTGGGAATTGTTTTAAAAAGTTCTCGCAACTCTTCTTTTACATTTTCAATATATGCTTGTTCATTGTTTGCCTCAAAGAGCAAGTAGTTGAGCAGTTCTTTGTTTTCCTTTTTGTATTTCGCCAGGCGCAGACAAAGCCCTTCTATCGTCTCTTGATCAAGAGTGTGTAATTCTTTTTTAATATCACTTAATGAAGCAGTGGTCATGTAGTTACAAATATTGTTATTACCAGGCCATGGATGTCCATAGTTTATAAGGCATTGCTATTTATCAATATGGTGAAGGACTCACACTCGTCCATCCACCATCAATCACAAGGGCTTGTCCTGTAATATGGTTAGCCTGTGGTGAGATTAAAAAAAGTGCTGCATTTGCAATGTCTTCTGTTGATGCAGGTTTGCCAATAGGTGTTATGCGTGACCAGGTTTTTTCATAGTCAGGGTCATGTGCTGTGCGTTCGGTCATAGTTGCGCCAGGCGCAATGGCATTCACGGTGATCTTATAGGGAGACAATTCAACCACTAATGTCTTGGCTAACATTTCCAAAGCCGCCTTGCTCATACCGTATGCCGCTAAGTTTTTGTGTGCCTGATGACCTGTCACAGAAGACATGAACAGGATACTACCGCCCGACTTCTGTTCTTTCATTTGATTTGCTGCGGCTTGCGCTAAGAAAAAACTTCCACTTAGATTCACATTCATGACCTGACTAAAATCTTCTGGCCTGTAATCAAAAAAATCGCCAAACAATGTGATGCCTGCATTTGCAACAGCAATGTCAACGCTACCAAAATGTTTCACAGCATGGTGCACCATTTTTTGAATAAATGAAACATTGCTTGCATCTCCAGCTAAGGCAATGCATTTGCCATGCTCTTTTTTAATTGTGTGGGCAGCTTCTTCAGCCAACCCTGCCTCAATATCATTAAGTAAAACGCTAGCTCCTCCTGATGCTAATTGCCGGCAAATTTCAAGTCCAATGCCTTGCCCAGCACCGGTTACAATGGCAACTTTATTTTTGAATCGATCCATTTTTGAGTATGAATTTAAGATGTTTGGAATTTAGACGGTTGATTGGAAATATTTTCTTGATGAAGATATCCATAAACTCTAAACCATAAATCTAACCCTACACGTATTAATGTGAGTCTCTGGAGACCTCACTTCCCGATCCGCCCTTTAAATAATTCATGTCTGCACCCACATCTGCTTGCTCTACATGTTGCTGATATAATCTTACGTAGCCACGGTCATAGGTTTTATGAATTGGTTTCCAGTTCTTTTTTCTTTTTTGAAGCTCAGCATCTGAAACCTCCAGTTTTAATGAGCGATTAGGAACATCCAGACTTATAATATCACCACTTTGAACTACAGCAAAATTGCCACCTAGTGCTGCTTCAGGGGATGCATGAAGAACAACCGTACCAAATCCTGTTCCACTCATCCGTCCGTCTGAGATTCTGATTAAGTCATGAATTCCTTTTGCTAATAACTTTTTAGGAAGAGACATGTTTCCAACTTCAGGCATACCAGGATAGCCAATGGGGCCAACATTCTTTAATACTAAAATGCTGTTTTCATCAACATCAAGATTAGGGTCATCTACTCTATTTTTGTAATCATCAATATCTTCAAACACAACAGCTTTCCCTGTGTGCTTCATTAAATGAGCACTTGCTGCTGAAGGTTTGATTACTGCACCATTCTCACATAGGTTGCCTTTTAGTATGGCTACCCCTGCTAAAGGATTAAAGGGTTTGTCCGCTGAGGCTATCACTTCTTTATTGTAGCACTTTGCAGAATCATAGTTTTCCTTTATCGTTCTTCCATTCACAGTGATACAATCTTTGTGAAGAAAACCATCCAGTTCTTTAAGCGCGGCTGGCAAACCACCAGCATAATACAAGTCTTCCATAAAATATTTTCCGGAAGGTTGGAGGTTGACGATAAAGGGAATATTGGCTGAGAGCTCATCGAAATCGTTTAGCGTAAGCGGCACACCAATTCTTCCGGCAATAGCCAAAAGATGAATGATAAAATTGGTAGAACCGCCAATTGCCGCGTTGGTCATGATTGCATTTTCAAACGCTTTACGAGTAAGAATATCAGAGAGCAGCACATTCTCTTTTACCATTTCCACAATTC
>JAENVX010000035.1 GCA_016650355.1 Bacteroidia bacterium
AATTTGGATTTTTTGCGTTTGGGTTACGCCCATCACGCCCTCCTCTTCCTCTATTCTTATTTCTATTTTGATTTTGATTACTCTTGTCTTTGAATTTTTTGTCCAGACTTTCCAGATCACGATTAAGGGTCGACAAAGGTTCTTTTTGAGCTATTACATTTTCTTCCAGATTTGCGGGTTTCTTTCCTTCCTTATTCAAGCGTAAAATTTCATTCACCCTATCGGCATTAATGGGATACCAGTTATTATCTTCTTTATATCCGAACCACATGATCTTACGGAAGATGTCAGTCTTTTGAAGTTGAGCTTCTCCTCTTTCTGTCAACAGTGGGCTTTCAATTTTTGGAATATGTTCTAGCGCTTCCATATATGTTTCGAGCTCATAATTAAGGCAGCATTTCAAACGACCGCATTGTCCGGATAGCTTGCTTGGATTTAGAGAAAGGTTTTGGTAGCGGGCAGCGCTTGTGGCTACATTTTTAAAGTCACCAAGCCAGGTAGAACAACATAGCTCACGTCCGCATACTCCTATCCCGCCAAGGCGACCTGCTTCTTGCCTTAAACTAATCTGCCGCATTTCTACACGAACTTTAAACTCACCAGCTAATACTTTTATGAGTTCGCGAAAATCAACACGATCTTCTGCCGAATAAAAAAAGATGGCTTTCGTGTTATCCGCCTGAAACTCCACATCAGAGAGTTTCATGCCTAATTTCATCTGCTGTACAATTTCACGCGTCCGATATAATGAAGGTGACTCTCTTTTCTTTACATCTTCATATTTTTCCAAATCCTTCTGATGAGCAATTCGGTAAATCTTTTTGATTTCATGATCGTTTGCTACTTTCTTTTTTTGCAGTTGAAGTCTCACCAACTCGCCCTGCATAGAAACATGACCAAGATGATGACCGTTTTGCACCTCCAAAATAATGGGATCACCCGTTGTTAGCCGAATCTTATCTGTATTGCGATAGAAATCTTTGCGTCCTCCTTTGAACCTCACCTCGACTACGTCAAATCTATCTTCTACGGGCATATCCATGTTGGAAAGCCAGTCAAACACATTCATCTTATTGCAACCACCTGTGCCACAAGCACCATTATTATCGCAGCCACCAACTTTTTCTCCTTTTTTTGTTCCGCAAGCACAGCCCATCTTCTGATTAGCGATTTAAGATTTATGAATTGAATCAGACATACTCTGCAAATCTACACCAATATCCTTCCTGAAATAAGCCGCTTCCCAATTTATGCTTTCCACCGTTTCGTAAGCTACTTTGGATGCATGATGAAGAGTTTTTCCACGGCCTGTTACGGCCAATACTCTGCCGCCATCTGTTACTATTTTTCCTTCTATATTTTTCGTTCCCGCCTGAAAGACCAATGCAGCCGTTTTTGCTTCAAGACCAAGTATATTTTTTCCTTTTTCAAAGTTTCCCGGATAGCCGCCTGATACAAGTACCACTGTCATAGCATAGTTTGGATCTGTTTCAATAGTCTTTCCTTTCAGATCACCGGTTGCAGCTGCAACGAGCAACTCAACGAAGTCACTTTTGATTCGGGGCATTACCACTTGTGTCTCAGGATCACCCATTCTTGCATTGTATTCAATCACATAGGGCTCACCATTCACGTTCATCAAGCCAATAAAAACAAATCCATTATAGGATATATTTTCTTTTTTCAATCCGTTAATAGTTGGCTTGATCACCTGCTGCTCAACTTTACTCATGAAAGCCACATCGGCAAAAACCACAGGAGAAACTGCTCCCATTCCACCGGTGTTTGGGCCAGTGTCGCCATCACCGATTCGCTTATAATCTTTGGCTTCAGGAAGGATGACATATGAATTGCCATCGGTAAGTACAAAAACAGAAAGTTCAATGCCAGTAAGAAATTCTTCTATCAATACTTTTATACTGGCGTCACCAAATTTTTTATCCTCCAACATTTCTCGAAGATTTTCCTTGGCTTCTTTTATCTTCTCACATATGATCACGCCTTTTCCAGCGGCCAAGCCATCCGCTTTCAATACTATGGGCGGGGTGCAAGTTTCAAGATAAGTGAAAGCCTCCTCTAATTCAGCGACTGAAAAAGTTCTGGCTTTGGCTGTAGGTACTCCATTGCGGAGCATAAATTGTTTTGAGAAATCTTTACTGCCCTCAAGTTGAGCGCCTTCCTTTCCGGGCCCAACTAATAATATATTTTTTAGATCCGGGTCGCTTTCAAAATAATTCCGAATGCCTTTTACAAGCGGACCTTCTGGTCCAACGAGCACCAACCCGATTTTATGTTGCAGGCAGAAATTACCCAACTTCGCAAAGTCGTCTACAGCGATGTCCACATTTTCCGCTAAGGTAGCGGTACCAGCATTGCCAGGTGCAACATAGAGTCTATTGCATTGCTTGCTTTGTTTAATCTTCCAGGCAAAAGCATGTTCACGTCCGCCATTACCTATAATTAGTATATCCATATTGAGAGAAGGCAAAGATAAAATTATTTGATCAGCCCATCTTATCAAAAAAAAACGGGGCAATAGGCCCCGTCAATATATTAACTATTCCCAGTTTGCCTTATATGGCATATTCTGACAAAAACTTAATTCTCATTAACCTCAAGTTTTCTTCGGAGAAATCAGAGTCCTCATCCTTCATAGCGCTAACAGCATCCTCAATGCTGTCGGTTTCTGAGTTAAGGAAGTAGTCATAAATCTGTTCTTGTTTGTCTTCATCCAAAACAGAATCGATATAATAATCCAGATTGAGCCTAGTGCCAGAATAGCAGATATTTTCGATTTCAGTCATCATTTCGCTGAATGGGATGTTTTTGGATTCAGCAATCTCATCCAAATCAACCTTACGGTCAATTTGCTGTATGATGAAGATTTTTATCTTTGATTTGTTCACCGAGGATTTCACGACAACATCTGCAGCTGTTTCAATGTCATGTTCATCTACGTACTGTTCAATGAGTTCAAGGAATTCTTTTCCGAATTTATTCACCTTGCCCATTCCAACACCATTCACTGAAGCGAGTTCATCCTTTGTGGTAGGGTAGGTGGTAGCCATTTCTTCCAAAGATGGATCCTGGAAAATGACATATGGAGGAAGGTCTTTTGATTTCGCTATCTGTTTCCGAAGTGCTTTAAGCATTTCAAACAACCTAACATCATAAGATTTGGTATTGATAATCACGCGTTCGGAGCCTTCTTCATCTCCAATTTCTGTCGTGAAGTCATGATCTTTTGCAAGTTCAACCGGATGCGGCTTCACCATAAATTTCTTTCCCTTCTCAGACAGTGTGAGCACCCCAATATTCTCAATGTCCTTCTCCAGGTATTGATAAATAAGAGTTTGGCGTATGACTGACTTCCAATGATCTTCACTTTCTGTATCGCCCTTTCCATAAATTGCAAGGTCGAAATGAGCATAACTTTTTACATACTCATCTTCAACGCCTCTGATTACATTTACCAAATGAACAAGGCCAAACCTCTCATTGGTTTGCTTCACTGCTTCCAGTACGATACCAACGGCTTCCGTTCCATCAAAACGTTCACGCGGATGTACGCAATTGTCGCACATACCGCAATTTCCTTCTTTATACTCTTCGCCAAAATAATGAAGAAGCTGCATTCGTCTGCAGACGGGAGATTCTGCATAGAACTCCATCTCCTGTAAAAGCATTCGAGCATTTTCCCGCTCTTGAACTGATTTGTCTTTATTGAACTTTTCCAGCTTGTTTAGGTCGTTGTGGCTGTAAAACATAAGGCAGATACCTTCAAGCCCATCGCGGCCCGAGCGACCAGTCTCCTGGTAATATCCTTCTAGTGATTTAGGCACATCATAGTGTATTACAAAGCGAACATCTGGCTTGTCAATCCCCATTCCAAATGCGATAGTTGCCACGATGATGTCAACTTCTTCATTTAGAAAGTCATCTTGATTTTTAACACGTACATCAGGATCAAGACCAGCATGATAAGGTGCCGCATTAAAACCATTGACGTTAAGTAACTGAGCAATTTCTTCTACCTTTTTTCTTGATAGGCAATAGATGACACCTGATTTGCCTTTGTGGTCTTTAAGAAAACGAATGAGTTGTTTTTTTGTCTCTTTCTTAGGTCTTACTTCATAATACAAATTTCTACGATTAAAAGAAGAGATAAACACATCTGCTTCCTCCATCTGTAAATTTTTCTGGATGTCAATCTGCACCTTAGGTGTAGCTGTGGCGGTAAGAGCAATCACAGGCAGACTGCCAAACTGGGCAATCATTGTTTTTATTTTCCTATACTCTGGCCGGAAGTCGTGACCCCATTCTGAGATGCAGTGTGCCTCATCAATGGCAACAAAAGAGACATTTACTTTTTGAAGGAACGCGATATTTTCCTCTTTGTTAAGTGACTCAGGAGCTACATAAAGCAGTTTAACATCACCGTTAATGCACTCTTTTTTCAGTCGAGTAATCTCCCCTTTGCTCAAAGTGGAATTTAAGAACCTAGCATTTATGCCATAAGCGTTAAGCTGATCCACCTGATTTTTCATCAACGCGATTAGTGGCGATATCACAATGGCAAGTCCATCCTTGATCATTGCAGGCAATTGGTAACACAACGACTTGCCAGCGCCAGTAGGCATGATCACAAATGTATTCCGCCCGCTTAAGATATTCTTAATTACCGTTTCCTGATTACCCCTAAAAGTGGTGTAACCGAAAATCTCTTTTAGTTTTTCTTTTAGTTGATCTTTTTGTTCAAGCACAATCATATCCCTCCTTAAATCTCGAATTGTTATATTTGACCTCTTGCATCCTTAATGTTGAAAGAGAATTGAATATAGTAAAAAATATCAAAAGCATTGCACGGGAGGTACTATTAAATGAATCCAGGGCAGTTGAAAACCTAACAAATTTCATAGACAACGATTTCGAGGCCTGTGTTCGGTTTATTTTCCAGTCAAAAGGTCGTGTGGTGATTACTGGGGTAGGTAAAAGTGCCATTATTGCCAATAAAATAGTTGCTACATTAAATTCTACCGGCACCCCCTCTTTATTTATGCATGCTGCCGATGCTATTCATGGCGATTTGGGAATGATTCAACATGAGGACGTTGTAATGTGTATCTCGAAAAGTGGAAGTACTCCTGAGATTAAAGTGCTCGTTCCACTTCTAAAACGCAGGGGGGCTAAACTTGTTGCTTTGGTAAGCAATATAAACTCGTACTTGGCGGAACAAGCCGACTTTGTGCTCAACGCCACGATAAAGGAAGAAGCTTGCCCGAATAATCTCGCACCCACTACAAGCACCACCGTTCATCTGGCAATGGGTGATGCGCTGGCAGTGTGCTTGCTGGAGCTTAGGAATTTTTCAAGTCAGGATTTTGCTCAATTTCATCCGGGTGGATCTTTAGGCAAACAACTTTACTTAAAAGTAGAAGATATATTTGTACAACATGAGTTGCCCATGGTTAGCGCTGGAGCCTCACTTAAAGATGTTATCATTGAAATTTCATCTAAGAGATTAGGCGCTACAGCGGTGGTAGATGATCAGAAAAGGCTTTTAGGGATTGTAACAGATGGCGACTTGAGAAGGATGCTGCAAAAGGAAACTAATCTGGATCGGCTCACGGCTTCAGATATTATGACTAAAAATCCTAAGGCGATCAATCGAGAGGAATTTGCTGTATTGGCTTTGCAAATAATGCAACAAAATAGTATTACCCAACTTGTTGTAAAAGATGGAGAAAGGGTGGCAGGGTTTATCCATCTCCATGATTTATTGAAAGAAGGCATTGTTTGATCAAAAAAATAACTAATGAATAAAAATCTCTACGTGGTTTTGATGGCGGGTGGTGTAGGCGTACGTTTTTGGCCCTTCAGCAGAAATGAAAAACCAAAACAATATTTGGATGTATTAGGTTTGGGTAGAACACTTATACAATCAACATACGATCGATTCCTTCCACTTTGTCCTAAAGAAAATATATTTGTTGTCACCAGCGAGGAGCATCGGTTAATTACTTCTCAGCAATTACCCGACATTAGTATTGATCAGATTTTAGCAGAACCCATGAGGCGCAATACGGCTCCATGCATTGCTTACGCTTCTTATAAGATATCGCAGAAGAATCCAAATGCAATTGTAGTGGTAACTCCTTCTGACCACATTATTTTAAACGAAGCGGACTTTCAAGAGACGATTAAAAAATCCGTAGACCATGCCAAAGGTCAGGATAAGCTTATCACCTTAGGAATAAAGCCAACAAGGCCTGAAACTGGTTATGGTTACATCCAATATCTGGAAGGGAAGAATCATCTGAAAAAAGTAAAAACCTTTACCGAGAAGCCAGAACTTGCCTTAGCCAAAAAATTTTTAGAGAGTGGTGAATTTGTATGGAATGCAGGAATTTTTATTTGGGGTGTGCAGGCAATATTAAAATCAATTGCAAAGCACCTACCTGAAATGGCGGAAATATTTGAAGAAGCAAGCCCCAGCTTTAATACGGAGAAGGAGAAAGTTGCTATCCAGGAGGCTTACGCCCAATGCAAAAGTATTTCTATCGATTATGGCATAATGGAGAAAGCCGACAATGTCTTTGTTTGGCTTGGCAACTTCAATTGGTCAGACCTTGGATCATGGGCATCCTTGCATGATAATTCTAAGCGCGATGAAAACAACAATGCCATCGATGCTAATGTCATGGTCTATGATACTCGCAATTCTGTTATTAAAGGACCAAAAGATAAACTAATTGTGGTGCAAGGATTAAATGGGTATTTGGTTGGAGCATTCGATAATGTGGTTATCGTTTGTGAAAAAGATAAGGAAGAACTTTTCAGAAGGTTCGTGAATGACCTAAAAGCAAAATCAAACGGCACAGATTATTTATAACCCCTTTTGCTATTGCCACAAGTCTTGAGTTCGTAAAATTGAGATTGAAAAAATTAAGAATGTAGTTTTTGGCGTAGCACTTCATAGATCGCTATTCCTGTAGCTACTGAAACATTTAGTGACTCAATCTTTCCGCGCATCGGAATTTTTACAACGTGGTCAGCTTCTTTAAGAAGTTGAGAAGATATTCCGTCTTCCTCACTACCAATAATTAGTGCAACGGGTGCCTTAAAATCCAGATCGTATAAAGTTTTCTCGGCTTTTTCAGTGCAGGCAATCACCTGTATTCCGCTTTCTTTTAAATATTGAATTGTCTTCTTCAAATTGCTTGTTCTGCAGACCGGTAAATAGCTTAATGCCCCAGCCGATGTTTTCATAGCATCACCGGTGATGGGTGCATTTCCAGAATCACCAATAATGATACCATCAAGCCCTGCGCATTCCGCTGTACGGGCAATCGCCCCAAAGTTGCGCACATCTGTTATACGATCCAGGATGAGAAAAAAAGGTTCTCGCCCTTCGCTGAAGATGTTGTCAATAATGTTTTCCAATGGAGCAAACTGTACTGCGGACAACATGCAAATCACTCCTTGGTGATTTTTTGTTGAGAGGCTATTTAATTTTGGTAGAGGAACAAAAGTGAATGGAACACCTCGGCTTTTCGCCAGATTTATAAGTTCCTTTGCCAAATCGTTATTTAGACCCGCTTGTATAAAAATCTTTTCTATATCACGGCCTGCCTTAATGGCCTCAATTACAGACCGCGTACCAAACATCATCTCTTTTTGTTCCATTGCCGCAATATTAGTTGATTCGATGTTCAAAATTCAAGATTCCCTGATATTGAATTTTTAAACCATCAATTGCCAATTGATTAAAAACGACTCTTGCGCCACAGATCAATTGTGCTAAACCAGGTTTCAGAAAAGCGCTTTTCGCGGACGAGCACATAATAATCGGGATCATAGACGCTCCCCGTTTTTACAAACGTGAAGCTTTGTTTAAAGCCTTTGTAATTCCAAGTCTCATTTTGTGCGGTTTTTATCACTTCATCGGGCGTTCCATAAATCAGGAATATCATTCCCCGGTCTGTTTTCCACCCCTCTTTGTAGGAACTAAAATAGCGATTGGCGTATTCGATGTTTCGAAAATAATTACGCATAAAATTTTTAGCTCTCTCTTTGTCTCGTGTGATACTCAAAATCACTTTGTCGAACTTGGCCTTATCTCCATTTGCGTTTTTTAGTTCAGCAAACTCTTCTTCGGTACACACGTAGACAAGTGGGTTCACCAGGTCATCCACACGGGTGTATTTAGGGTATGCATCTGGGGTGGAGCGAAATGAAATACCGTCAACGCCAGTTGTATCTTCCTGTAAAAGGTATAATCCCGGGGATGGAAATTTTATTTTGTTCTCAATTTCAATCGTAAAAGTTGAGTCATGGAATATAAATTGATCTACAGTTGATTCACTCTCCACAAAAGGTGGCGATGCAGGATTGAACGTATGTTTGTAAAAAAAGACCCGCAAGGGCTTTCCGGATCCACTTCCATGCGGTATGTATTCCTTCGTTGCTGAAACGAACGGCTTGGTTATTATGCTGCCTTCCCAAGTCAAGTAGGTATTGACCGGATAATTTGCTTCGATGGTTCTAAAATAAACCCAACTTTTCTCATCAATGGGGTTACTCACCTTAGCCACCAGTAACCAGGGTTTTTCCGGGACTGGGAAACTCAGAATTCCTGTTTTTACTCCATTTTCAATAATGGCAGGTTGTATCTCTTCAGGGGTGATGCTGGTTCCTTCACGTTGATTAAATGATTCTTTTCGTTGCCAGGTAATAGAACAACTTTCAGGTGTAAACTGAACTGTGGCAACTCTAAAGGAGTAATAAACTTTAATTTGATTTTGCTCCTTAACAAGTTTTAATTGAAGGTCAACTTCATTTTGAGGGTTATACAAATAATTAAGGTTAAGGCTGCCAATGGCTTGGCTAAAACCTGAAAGGGATATTGTGAAGAACATTATGCTAAAAAGGCTTTTCATTGGACTTCAATTACAAAATCTTCCACAGTTAACATGATGAGTGAACACTAAATTACAACGATAAATTGGATTCCTTCTTTTACTTTTGTGTCACTAAATTTTTCAAATGTCCAAAATATTTACTACAGAAATCACTTCCGAGAGCATACCGTCTGACAACCCAATTCACCAGCGGTTACTAAAGGCTTACGTATTGGCGCAAAACTTTGTTCAGGGCGATGTACTAGAGGTTGGCTGTGGCGAAGGAAGGGGCATTGACTTGATTCTAGATAAAAGCAAGAGCTATACGGCTATAGACAAAATAAAACCTGTTATCGATCTACTACAAAGGAAATATCCTTCAGGAAAATTTATAAGCGGGAATATTCCTCCATTGACTCAGTTTGCCGACAATTCTTTTGATCGGATTTTTAGTTTTCAGGTGATTGAGCATATTGAGGATGATAGTTTATTTCTAAGCGAGATCAACCGGATTCTAAAGCCAGGTGGCACAGCTCTCATCACCACACCCAACAGGCCGATGTCGCTTTCGCGGAATCCTTGGCACATGAGAGAATATTCTGCTGAAGAACTGACGCAGCTTGCCAAAAAATATTTTAGTAGCGTTGAAATGAAAGGGATTGCTGGTAACGAGAAAGTGATGCAATACTACGAGCGCAATAAGAAATCGGTTGATCGAATTATGAAATTTGATGTGTTAGATCTTCAACACAAACTTCCAGCTGCTGTTTTGCGTGTGCCATATGAATTGCTAAACAGATTTAATAGAAATAACTTAAGAGGAGCTGCAGATGAACTTGTTCGTAGCATCCAACATGAAGATTATCTTTTAACAGATGATGCAGCCAATGCCCTGGACTTATTTTTAATAACAAGTAAGCAGCTTTGATTACTGAATTCTAACTCTACTCGTTTGTCTGCAGATTGGCAAGGTGCTTTTCGTATGCATCTTCAAATTTCTTTGCCAAGTCATGTTCTCCATTTTCGTGCAATGTGCGTTGAAGGTCACCTAATATGAAAAGGCTTTTTCTTAATTCTAAGGTTACGCCCTGTCCTTTAGCAATGAGGTAGCCAGCCATTTCATCAGCACGGTCACCAGCAACCTTTGCCATTTCAATTGCTTTGTCGTTTTCACCTACTTTGAATAAGAGCTCAACCGTACCTGAAGCTGTTTGGTCATATGGTACAGCTGCATGGGGCATTTTTGACAAGCTAAAAAGCACAACGTTTCTAGCCATCTCCATTTTATTTTGGGAAGGACCTTCTACGGAAATTTTTTCAGTTACGAGTTGGTTTTCTTCTTCATATTCCGAAATCAAGGCCTCTGCAAGATCATTTAAAGTACTGCGGTGATTCAAGACAAATCCTCGGTAGTCTTCGTTGTAGTACACTTTTGGATTATCAAGACCACGATAATAATATTTGTTGATCATGTTATCGTACAT
>JAENVX010000036.1 GCA_016650355.1 Bacteroidia bacterium
AAGATAATAACTGGTATCCCATTAATGCCGATAGGGTGAATGAAATTTTACGCTTGAATAAGGAAGGAAAGAAACCCGCCAATCTGGAAGAAAATGTAATAGCTCAAAAAGAACCCTTGTCGACCCTTAACCGTGATCTGGAAAGTCTGGACAAAAAATTCAAAGACAAGAGTAATCAAAATAGAAATAAGAATAGAGGAAGAGGAGGGCGTGATGGGCGTAACCCAAACGCAAAAAATCCAAATTCCAATAATCCGAACAATCCAAGGAACCCCAATAACCCAAACAAGCCTAACAAACCAAATAATCCTAGTCGACCAAATAATCCTAATAATCCCAGGCGGCCTAATAACCCTAATAATTCACGAAATCCAAATCAGCCTCGAAATCCAAACCAAAGGCCAAACAATCCTGAAAAACCAAATTGACAATTTGATTATTTCATCCAATGATTAAAACTTTGCTTTCCCTTTTTTTGGTTAGTGGTTTGCTTTCCTCCTGCGATAGTAACAGGATTTACGAGACCAATCATGATTTTGAAGGTCAAACCTGGAAGATAAATGAGATGCCCGAATTTGAATTTAGAATCGATGATACAAGAAAAAAATATAACCTCTACTGCAATATTCGCAATTCGATTGAGTATCCTTATTCACGCATCTTCATAACATATCGTCTACAGGACTCCACAAATTATGAACTTCAGTCTAAGCTTAGCACGCAAGATCTCTTCGATACAAAAACAGGGTCTCCGTTGGGCTCCAGTGGGCTAGGTGATATCTATGATCATCGCTTTCCAATACTTAGCAACTATGAATTTAAAATGCCTGGTAAATACACCATTCAACTTGAGCAGTTTAGCAGACAGGATACACTAAAAGGTGTTTTAGCAGTTGGGGTGCGCGTTGAAACAGCCGAATTGCCTCAATAGAAAAAGACATTCACATTCCAGGTAAAAAACAAAAGCAGATCAATGACCTGCTTTTGTTGATCTAAAAAATATCACTCTCTATGCTTTTACTCCTCCTATCTTAGGTTCATCAAAATCGACAACAACAGGCGTTGCAATAAATATGGAAGAGTATGTTCCAATCACAATACCCACAAACAGGGCGAAAGAAAATCCTCTTAGTACTTCGCCTCCGAAGAGAAGCAAAACAATAACCACTATCATTACTGTACCGGAGGTAATTAAGGTCCGGTTCAGCGTGCTGTTAAGGGCGCTATTAAATATCTTGTTACGATCATGGCTGGTACCAATTGACATATATTCACGAATACGATCGAAAATGATCACTGTATCATTAATTGAATATCCGATCACAGTAAGAATCGCAGCAACGAATACCTGATCAATTTCAAATGAGATACCAAATGCATTTGCGATGGCAAAGGCTGCAAACACAAATAGGGAGTCATGAACGAGTGCAACAATGGCACCGGTACTGTATTGCCATTTTCTAAATCTAATTAGGATATATAAGAATATGCCAAGGATGGCGAATAGACCAGCTTGAAAAGCTGAGTTTTTAATGTCATCTGCAACGGTGGCACCCACTTTTGATGAAGACGAAATGGTAAAATGCTTCTCATCAACATTAGCATCATTTTCACTATATTCTAGGCCGCTATATTTTTGAATGCCATTTGTCAATGCGTTTTTTACCTTTTCATCTGCTGTTTCCGAATCATCTTCTATTTGATACGATGTGGTAATTTTCATCACGTTGTTACTTCCGTAGTTTTTCACTTCCGTGCTCGAGTTTTCAAAACTTTCCAACAAGCTATTTCTCATGCTTGTGGCTTCAACAGGCTTGTTGAATGTAACAACATAGGAACGGCCTCCCTTGAAATCAATCCCCAGGTTTAGACCCTGAATCAGGGCCAAGGCAATTCCAATTATGATAACTGTTCCTGAAAAAATGTACGCCTTCTTTCTACCTGAAATAAAATCAATAGTAGTTTCAGTTTTGATTAGTATAAGAGGTGTGTTGAATGACATTTTAGCAGTGTCACCCTTGCGTACCATCCATTCAATGATCACACGTGAAATGTAAACAGCAGAAAAGAATGACGTTGCAATACCAATCATCAGGGTAATAGCAAAGCCCCTTAGTGGTCCTTGTCCAAAAATAAAAAGGAAGAACACTGTGAGAAAAGTGGTTACGTTTGAATCAAATATGGAGGAGAAAGCGTGCTCATAACCTTTCTTTATCGCATCGCGTAACATTCTACCCTGTTTTAGCTCTTCCCGTATCCGTTCAAAAATTAAAACGTTTGCATCCACCGCCATTCCCATTGTAAGCACGATACCTGCTATACCTGGGAGCGTGAGCGCTGCATTAAATTGAGCAAGAATACCCAAGATAAAGAAGATGTTGAATATCAAAGAAATGTTGGCTATCACTCCGCCTTTGGCATAATACGCCACCATGAACACCACAACTAATCCAAGACCACATGCCATGGAAATAAAACCTTGACTTTGTGCGACCTTTCCCAAGGAAGGACCTACGATGGCCTCTTCAACAATTCTTGTAGGAGCTGGCAATGAACCTGCCTTCAATACATTGGCCAAATCTTTTGCCTCCTCTGTTGTAAAGTTTCCAGTGATCTGTGAATTACCATTTGGAATTTCACCCTGAACTGTTGGCGCAGTGTAGACATAATTATCCAGTACGATAGCCACTCTACCTTGTGGTGATTTTGCGGCCGCAGCCGCTGTAATTTTAGCCCACTGTCTTGAGCCCGTTGCATTCATGGTCATGCTTACAGCAGGACGTGCAAACTGATCATTATCTAAACGGGCATTGGTAATCACTTCTCCAGTTAATAAAGATTTTCCGTTTCTACCCGTGTTCACAAAATTTAATCGAAGGTCGTCCAAACCTGGAGTTAACTCAGGCTCAATTTTTACATCCCAGAACCAGGTTATCGTGCGTGGCATTAAGGACCTTACATCATTGCGCTTTAAAATTGAGTTGATGGTTGCCGTGTCTTTTATTGGATAAAGAAATGGAATGCCCGGATTACTCAATGAAAACAGAGGCGACAAATTTTGATTTGTCAGAGAATCAAGGGCACTTGCACTTGTGTCAGCTTTTAGTTCGCTAAGTTGTTTTTCAAGGGCCGTTTTTGTTGTGTCCGCTGAGAGGATATTAGCGAGGTCCTCAGTTTTTGGTTTTGCATCTGAAAGACCCTCCACCTTTTTTGCATTCTGCTCTCTCACCAACATTTGATTTATTCCACTCAGAGATTGGTTAAGTTGTGGATCGCTGTATTCAACAATATCCCAAAACTCAAGTCTTGCGGCACCTTGCAAAAGTTTCCTTACGCGTTGTGGGTTATCCGCACCAGGGATCTCAATTTGAATCATGCCCGTACCTAAACGCTGAATGTTAGGTTGTGAAGTGCCAAATTGGTCAATACGTGTTTTTAAAATAGTGTATGAACGATCAATTGCACTTTCAATTTCTTCGTTGAGAAACTTCATCACCACATCATCGGTATCGGTAAGACTTACTCGTCCGCGAGTAGATGCTGTTGAAAAAATCGAGGCAAGATTTTTACCAGGATTGGCTTCCTTAAAAGCTGTGTAAAATAAAGAACTATAACTTTCCTGACTCGTCTTCTGCATCTCACGTGCCTTTAGCAGAGAAGCGATGAATGCGGGATCCTGATTATTGTCGCTTAGTCCTCTTATGATATCTACAGGAGATACTTCCAACACAACGTGCATACCTCCAAGCAAATCAAGCCCAAGGCTCAATTCATTTTCTTTTACTTCCTTATAGGTGTATTCCGCTCCGAATAAATTGTAAACAGGTTGGTTCCAGAGTGAATCAAGATAAATTTGCTTGCGACCAAGGTTCTCTACCCCGTTTTTGTCAGTGGCTATCTTAATAGCTTCTCTCTGAATACGCTGTGCTATAAATGTGAAAGACAGATAATATAGACAGAGTGCGGTGATGATAATCGTTAGTACAACTACTAATCCTTTGTTACGCATAAAATAAATTTAAAAGGGTAAATGATTACAAAATAACTGAGTTGAGTTCACAGATAGTGAATCCACCAACTGCCAAATAAGAAGGCAGGTACCTGAGAAAAACTAGGGAGCATTTGGCGATATTGCCGCCCTGAGAAAAGTCTTAAATAAATCGCTTAAAACTGCTGGAGCAAGAGAGACTGACTCAGCTTCTTCATCAGTAGTAAACAATTCATCCAATAAAGATGGAACCTGTACATTTACGTTCTCAACCGCGCTGGTGACAACCGCTTCAGAAGGTGTAGCAATTAATGCCTGCTTGCTATCGTGATCTGTAGATTGCTCTGTCTTAATTTTTTCCAGATTAGACTGTGCCTGATGATAGAATGATTGTGAAAAAGTAATAATCACTGCAGCCAGCACTCCGGCCACCATCATTACAGGTTTATAATTGAGGATTTTTCGCATTTGGGCTACAAAGGTATTGATTCGGTCAAAATTTGCAAGTCCTTTTAGATTCGCTATGTGTACTTAAATGTTCGTTAACCAGCAGCTTTCCAATGATTTGCTAATAATCATCAACCAATAACGCTTTTCAGATATCCCACCAGAACCTCCAATGCTCTGTAAAAATTTGCATTATTGGGAATTACCAGGTCAGCTTTATGTTTGATGGGTTCGATGAGCGTTTCAAAAACAGGCATTACATGATGCTGATATCGGTATAAAACATCATCAACATCGGAGCCTCGCTCGGCATGATCGCGTCTTATTCTCCTGCCAATTTTAATATAATCCTTTGCCTCAATGAAAATTTTAAGATCTAACTCCTTTTCAATTTCTTCAAAGTACTGAACGAATAATCCCTCAACAACTAAGATTGGCGCTGGTTTAAATTCAAAAAATTTCGCTGGGCCTCTCTTTAAAGTTCCGGTATTATCAAATATGTATTCTTTTTTTATTACGGCCTGGCCTGATTTTAGTTTTAATAGATCGTCATAAAATGCTCCGCGATCAAAGGCATCCGGAAGGTCGAAATTGATTACACCATTTTCATCAGTTTGTTGTTGGTCGATAGGCCTATAATAATTGTCTTGTGAAATCAAGCAAATTTCTTCTGGCTTGAAGTGAGCTGAAAGGCCTTTCAAAAAATAAGTCTTGCCTGAGCCACTACCGCCCGTTATGCCAATTGTAAAAGGTTTATTCATAGCGAGACAAGATTCAAGATATTAGATCCTTTACCGTTGATTGCGTTTTAGGAATTCAACCAATTTTTGTGTCGCCCTGGCTCGGTGGCTAATACGATTTTTTTCTTCCATGCTCATCTCCGCCAGAGTTTTAGAAAATCCGTTGGGAAGAAAAATCGGGTCATACCCAAAACCACCCTTTCCTTTTCTCTCTTCCAAAATAACTCCCTCTACTATTCCATCAAACTGGTGCAATCCGTCTCGCTGAATTAATGTCACCACCGTTCGGAATTGTGCCTTCCGATTGGTTTTACCTGCCAGGTTTTTCAGCAAGAGGTTCATGTTGTCGTCATGGCTTCGTTGCTCCCCTGCATACCGAGCTGAATATACACCCGGTGCTCCATCTAAAGATTCCACTTCAAGACCGGTATCATCCGCAAAGCAAGAGACACTATAGTTGTTAAAAACGTATTCGGCTTTTTGCAAAGAATTGCCCTCTAGCGTATTGCGCTCTTCTGGCAACTCTTCATGACAATTAATATCCTCCAGACTTACTATCTGATACTTGTTTCCTAATATCGCTTTGATCTCTTCAAGTTTATGGATATTGTTGGTTGCAAAACAAAGATCCATACTATGATTACTTCACATCAATCAGCTCGACATCAAAAAACAAATTGGCATTTGGCGGGATAGCACTTCCTGCACCGTTCTTTCCATACCCTAACCCAGAGGGTATGTAGAGTGTAGCCTTGCTTCCTTTAGGCAACAATTGAAATCCAATTTGCCAGCCTGCAATCAAAGATGATAGCTTAAATGTTACTGCAGTTGTTGATTTATCAAACTCAGCGCTTTTGTCTGGGCTAACTCCATCATTAAGAAATTTGCCAGAATATTTAACTACAACAGAGTTGCTCAACGATGGCTTTGCACCGGTGCCCGCGGTTGTAAGTACATATCTTAATCCACTTGGATCAGTTAAAGCATTTGGGTTGTAAAGTGCCAGCCATTTGTCAATTATCGCTATGTCTTTATCCAACTGCTCAGCATCTGACAACACTACTTCCTTGTCGGCACAGCCTGTAGCAAGTGCTAACAAACTCAACATAAAAAATACATTCTTCATACTAATTACTATTTAATATCCACCAGCTCCATTTCAAACATAAGAATTGTATTCTCAACGATTTCTGCACTCCGCCTACGACTTCCATAGGCAAGCGTAGAAGGAATATAGACTGTCATTTTCGAACCCTTGTTCATGACCTTTATTGCTTCCTCCCATCCTTTAATTACCTCTTGACCATCAACCACGACATCATATGGTTTGTATGGCTGCCCCTCTTGATATACATTGTTCAGCCGAGCTACAGATTCTATATTGGAGTCAAATAATTTTCCGTTTAATAAATAGCCTGCGTAATAAATAGAAGCTGTTTGACCTGACTTGGCATTTTCGCCTTTACCAGCTTTTGATATTTTGTAGCGAATTCCGGATTCCAATTTTTGCGCAGTGATTCCTTTTTCCGCTAAATGTTTGTCGATAATATCTATATCGATTAACAACTGGCCTTCTTGTTGCTTTACAAAATCTTCATTTTGCTTTGCAATCATTTTCTCCTGCAATTGCTGAAATTGCTCGGCATCAAGAACATCCGATAAACCAAGGTTGAATGTAAATAAACTTGTTGAGTCAACAGAAAATGGTAATGGACTTCTAAACGTATTTTCAAATAGCGACTTTGCGGGAATTTTGAAAGTAATGCTGTCTCCCTTTGACATCATCATCACGGCTTCAAGCACCGCATCACCTTTTGGAACCCCTTCTTGAATTTGAATGATTGCCGGAACACCATTTTTCTCAGTATCATTCCAAACTGAATCTTTACCATCCTTAAATACCATATTCAAAATAAGGTACTTGCCTGAATCAAGTTTTAGGCCATCACCTTTGCGGAGCACCGTAAACTTTAAGCCAGAGGCTGTTTCATTTTCGTTGGAGCAGGCCATGCATAGCAGAAATAACCCGGTTATTAGTTTTAATTTATGTGTCATTCTATTGAATTTTAAAAATTATGAATTTGAATTTAGTTTCTCTTTGAATTCCGGAAGTATGCTCAGAAATTTATTTAGGGTTTCTTCCAGAGACAGTTTGGACTGACCTCCGGAAGCATTTTTATGGCCACCGCCTTCAAAATACTTACGAGCCATTTCATTAACCGAAAAATCGTCAAGCGAGCGAAACGATAATTTGATTTCTTCTTTGCGATCGTACATCAAAACGGAGAGTTTGATCCCTTTTATAGAAAGACCGTAGTTCACCAACCCCTCGGTGTCGCCAGTCTGAGAGCCAAATTGTTTCAACTCATCAGACGTAAGAGTCATATAAGCTGTCTTGTATTCCGGCAATACTTTTAATTTTTGACTTAACACAAAACCTAAAAGTCGCAAGCGCTCTATCGAGTTTGTATCATAAATTAATTTTGATATCACAGATGGATTTGCTCCATAACCCACTAATTCAGAAGCTGTCAAAAACTCTTTCTGGGTTGTATTGCCATGCCGAAATCCACCTGTGTCAGTCATAAGGCCAGCATACAAACAATTTGCAATGTTTGCATCAATGAAATTTTTATCACCAAGTTCCCCGATCAGGTCGAAAACAAGACCAGCGGTAGAAGCCGCAGTTGTATCCCATTGCTCAAACTCAGCAAACTTCTCCGGATCAAGATGATGGTCAATCAACACTTTTGTAGCGCTGGATTTTCCCACCCAGTCCCCTAATTCATTAATTCTACTCAGAGCTGAAAAATCGAGACAAAAAACAATATCGGCATTCTCTATACTTGTAACGGCCTTTTTTTCTGGCGCCTTTGATGTCTTTGACAGTGCAATCACCTCCTCATGTCCCGGCATCCAAGCAAGGAATTCCGGATAATTGCTAGGTGTAATTACAGTTACGTGATGTCCCTTTTTCTTTAAATACCCAGCTAACCCCAACGATGAGCCTAATGCATCAGCATCAGGCTTAAAATGCGTTACGATTACCACCTTTTGGGGCTGACTAATCAATGCTTTAAAAGCTGAGAGGTTCTTCATGGAATCCGCAAAAATGATGATAAATGAGGGAATAGAAAAATAGGTATAAACAATCATGAGGTCTGAGATAAATATTAAGTCTGCCGAATATTGATTCTGGCTTCCTGATTCTGGCTTCTTTTGATATTTTTGCGGCCAGTTTTTAAAGTAAAAAGACAAAAAATCCATAACCAAATAAAAATGGCAACGAACAGAACTTTCACAATGATTAAGCCCGATGCTGTTATCGCAGGAAACACGGGTGCAATTACAAAAATGATTGAAGAGGCAGGATTCAAAGTTGTGGCAATGAAAAAAACCAGGCTTAGCAGCGAACTGGCGGGCAAGTTTTATGAAATCCATAAGGAAAGGTCATTCTATGGTGAGCTTTGTGCATACATGTCTTCTGGCGCAATTGTTCCAATGATCCTTGAAAAAGAAAATGCTGTAGAAGATTTCCGTAAACTAATCGGTGCAACTGATCCTAAGAAAGCAGCACCTGGTACTATTCGCGCTTTATTTGCTAAGTCAATTGATGCCAATGCTGTACACGGTTCAGATTCTGATGCCAACGCGGATATTGAAGGTTCCTTCTTTTTCTCACAGTTTGAACGGTTTTAGTTTCCAGTTACAGGTTACTGGTTTCAGGTGAAAAACAAACCTTGTGGCTTGAACCCAGCAACTTGAAACTTTCATCGTCTGTATAAGTTATTGAAAATTGAAATAGACAAACATTAACATGCAAATAGATCCCATCTATTCCGAAAAATTTGAATCACGTCACAATGCTCCGGATGCAATTCAAGTAGCCGAAATGCTTAAAGTGGTAAAGGTAAAGTCGGTAGATGAACTGATCGATCAAACAGTACCTTCAACCATTCGCTTGAAAAAGCCATTGAACTTGCCAAAGGCGCAGTCGGAGTATGCGTTCTTGAACGAGTTCAGAAAATTGGTTTCAAAAAATAAGATTTATACGTCCTACATCGGCACTGGGTATTACAACTGTATTACCCCAGGCGTTATCCTTCGAAACATTTTAGAGAATCCAGGATGGTATACTGCCTATACTCCATATCAGGCAGAGATTGCTCAAGGTCGCATGGAAGCGTTGATCAATTATCAAACAGTGGTCATCGACCTTACAGGGATGGAGATTGCGAATGCTTCTTTGTTGGACGAAGCAACGGCTGCCGCTGAAGCGCTGCACTTGCTTCATGCTTCGAAAAAGACTTCAAAAAAATCTGCACACAAATTTTTTGTAGATGAGAACACTTTCCCGCAGGTAATTGATTTGTTGAAAACACGGTCGGCACCCATAGGAGTGGAACTCGTAGTTGGTGATATCTCAACTCTGGATATTACCGATGTGGATTTGTTTGGGATATACATTCAAAACCCTGACAACAATGGTGTACTAAAAGATCATACCGATTTTATAACCGCAGCACACGAAAAAGAATTGTTTGTTGTGGTAGCCGCTGACCTGATGAGTTTGCTGTTGATAAAGTCCCCGGGTGAAATGGGTGCTGATGTTGTAGTGGGTTGCTCACAACGGTTTGGCGTTCCGATGGGATTTGGAGGACCACACGCAGCTTTTTTCGCAACGAAAGATGAATTTAAAAGGCAAATGCCTGGAAGGATTATTGGCATATCGCAAGACGCGCAAGGCAACCCTGGCTACCGAATGGCCTTACAAACCCGTGAACAACATATACGGAGGGAGAAAGCAACTTCAAATATTTGCACGGCACAAGTTTTATTGTCTGTGATGGCAAGCATGTATGCTGTATACCACGGCCCAGATGGCTTAAAGAAAATCGCTGGGAGAATTCACGGTTTGGCTAAAGTTCTTGATTTCAATTTGAAAGCCGCTGGCTTCAACCAATTAAATGAAAATTTCTTTGATACCTTAAAGATTGCTGTATCCGATAAAAAAGGAATTGAACGCGAAGCCGTTAAAAGCAAAATTAATTTCCGATTCTTTAATGATAACCATGTTGGAATATCCATCGATGAAACAACATCACTAAAAGATATAGACAGAATTCTCAAGGTCTTCGGAGTTTCTAAATCCACAAAAGGAGACACTGAACTAACCTTCTTCTCTCCTTCATTGATTAGAAAATCAACTTATCTCACCCATCCCGTTTTCAACTCACACCATAGTGAGCATGAGATGCTTCGATATATAAAGAAACTGGAAAGCAAAGATTTATCGATGGTGCACTCTATGATTTCATTGGGTTCTTGCACCATGAAGCTGAATGCCACGGCAGAAATGATTCCTGTGACATGGCCGGAGATGGGACAAATTCATCCATTCGCGCCAAGCGACCAAACACAAGGTTATGGTAAGATGATTTCAAACTTGGAAAAATGGTTGAAAGAGATAACAGGGTTTACCGGAGTTTCTTTGCAACCCAACAGTGGTGCTCAAGGTGAATACGCAGGCTTGCTTGTTATTCGTGCCTATCACCAAAGCCGTGGCGATCACCACAGAAACATTGCGTTGATCCCTGCTTCTGCTCACGGTACTAATCCCGCAAGCGCTGTAATGGCCGGCATGGAAGTGGTTGTAACAAAATCTGATGCTGATGGAAAAATTGATGTGGCTGATTTAAAAGCTAAAGCTGAACTCTTTAAAGATAAGCTTGCATGTTTAATGGTAACCTATCCATCTACGCATGGTGTTTTCGAAGAAGCAATCATTGACATCTGCGAAACCATTCACAAAAGTGGTGGACTTGTTTATATGGACGGTGCAAACATGAATGCACAAGTCGGATTAACATCACCAGCTAATATCGGAGCTGATGTCTGCCACCTAAATCTCCACAAAACGTTTTGCATTCCACACGG
>JAENVX010000037.1 GCA_016650355.1 Bacteroidia bacterium
GTCTTCAACTTGCCCTCGTATTGCTTTAGATATTTTTCCCTAATGCGTTCCTTATAAAATTTAGTCTTTGAAAAATTTTTACCAATATAATAACCCAAAATTCCTGCCCCGTATGATATCACAGTGAGAATACCCAAGTTGATTATAAAGCCACTCACATCAATTTTATCAAGCATCCAAACCATCATAAAAAGTTCAGGTGGTAACACCCCAAAAACTATTTCGGAAAGCGTGTAAATACCATAAAGTATGGCTGGGTTAGCCCGAATAATATCAATATGAGATTTAAAATTTTCCTGGATATAACTTTCCATCAAAATAAAAACGGTGATGATAAAGGCAAACCAGATGAAGCCTCTCAAAAGATTTTTTAACAAAAAAGATGACTTTGTTTCCTCCTCAAGCTCCATGATTAATTCAAAATTGGGTGCCTTTTAAAGGGCTTAGTGTCATCAAATAATTTTCGATATGTAATATGCGTTTTACAAATGAAAGCCCCAACTTGTTCAACCACATTAATCATTTTTGGGTTAAAGTCACCTATCCAATTCATCTCATACTCATCATAGCGGTGATATTTATCCCGTAATACATACTTTCCTGCCAGCACCATGGCTCCATCGCATCCTTTTCCCTGGTGGGCAGGCACCACACCAAACAATATTCCAAATGCTTTCCGGTTGGTCTTTCTCCAGGTGTGCCACACAAATTTCAATTTTCCAATTAAATCAAGCTTACCATTTACATACTTGAATATCTGGTTGATTTCAGGCAGTGAAAGAAAAAACGAAATCGGTTCACCCTTATAAAATCCAAAGTATAAAAGCTTTTCATCCATGATTGGCTTCATTTGCTTCACAATCTGTTTAGCCTGCATCAGATTAAGTTCTGGGTTCTCTGCGCGATTGGCCCATGCCTTATTATACACATTCATCAGGTACTCGGGCAATTTTATAATCTCTGATTTTTGCAAATGACGGAATTCATAGTCCGGATCCCTCTTCATCATTTCAGCCTTTTCATACAGTCTTGGTGAAAGAGGCTCTGCCACCATTCGGGAAAATGTGTACTGATTAAAATAGGTTTTAAATCCATACGCCTCAAAAAAATCTTTATAATATTGAAAGTTATAATTGCATTGATAGTTAGGGTCGCGATCAAACCCATCAGCCAGTAAACCCCACCACCGATCGCGGTTACCAAAATTAATTGGGCCGTCCATCGCCTCCATTCCTTTTGACTGAAGCCAGTGTTTACAGGTATCGAATAACAGAAACGTAGCCTCAATGTTTTCTACACATTCAAAGAATCCCATTCCTCCGGTGGGTTGGTCGTTACCCTTCCTTGAATTCTTATCATTTATAAAAGCAGCTACCCGGCCAATAGTTTTGTTTTGATCATCCGTTAAAATCCAACGAATACATTCACCATGACGAAAGGCCTTATTCTTATCACGATCAAAGACTGATTCCACATCTTTATCCAATGGCCGAATCCAATGCGGAACATTTTGGTATAACCGCACAGGCAAGAGCGTGAACTCCTGAACATCATAAGATGAGATTACTTCTCTTATTTTCATTGATGAAATTACCCTTTAAGATAGTTATTTTTTTGGAGGTAAGATCCAGCCGTTAGTGGATCACACTAAATCTTGACAGCTTAATGCTTTCCGATAATGTGTTTCACTTGCTGAACGTCCCAGTCAAGAACCAATCCTTTTGCAATACCATCGGCAGCATTCTTGCCATACAATAATTCTACCAGGTATAAAGCGGGGTCATATGATTTTGCTCCGCCAGCAGAAGTGATGGCTTTACCATCATGAACGAAACTTACATTTTCATGCACTACCAATTGTGGAAAGGTCTTACGAAACCGTTCTATATCTCCCGGGAATGTGGTACACTCATAGGTGTCAAGCAACTCTGCCTTGGCGAGCACAAATGCCCCGTCACATAAAGAAATGACATAAGAAGAAGTTCTTCCTGTGTGCTTAACGAAATCAATCAGCAATCCATTCTCCAAGTCAGAATCCATACTGTGCTTGGCGCTGGGAACAATAAGTATATCAATGGCAGGCAATGAGTCTGTCGTAAAAGCATAATCGGGAATTAGTCGAAGTCCCTCAAACGTTGTAACTGTGTCGTGTTCCTGTGCAACTGTAAATACCCTGATCCCTTTGTCATTGTGGAATACTGTATGATGGAGCACATCCATTGGTGCTATAAGCTCCGAGTTATATACACCATCAACAATTAGAAATGCTGCATTAAGTTGATTATCCGGCATTACCGGAACACTCAGACCAGAAGTCGTGGTTTGGTTTTGATTCTCATTCTGACAAGAATAAAAAATTGTTACAAAAAATAAAATAAGTATTCGGTTCATTCTTTGACTTGTATGCTACCTTGATTAGAAAAAGGACTTATTGGAGCTCAAAATTAATTAAAAGAGAATAACCCTGATATTCATTTGCGCTTGAATATGGCACTTTTAATAAATCCTCCGTAAAACAATTTCTGCTCGATCTCAATTAAGTTACTCCTCAGCAATAGGTCTTCCCAATTGGGAAGTTGCTGAATTTTTAAACTTGTCGTCACTCGAAAAAATCGGTACATGACAAATAATAATATGGAATGCCATATCCTGGTATTAATAAAGTCAGTCACTAACCAGTCAGCATCCGCTTTTGCTGACAATTTTATCTTCTCTATCACACCGCCCAATTCAACCTCCGAAAAAACGTCAAGAAAACAAAACGTAATGACAGCATCAAACTCATTCCTCTCGATAATGGAATCCTCCGTTCCAAGTCTATAACTAATTCGTTGATCATCCCCACAAACTGCTTTTGCCAACTTCAGCATCTCCACCGATTTCTCTACATAACATACATTACATTCTGGTCTTTTTAAAAGAAATTCCTTTAGCCACCACCCAGTTCCTCCTCCCATCACCAGCACATTTGATGAAGGGTCAATTCGATTTAAAAAATAGAGTTGCGCACGCATAAGAGATTCCCCAAAAACTAATCTGGAAAGTTTGTCATAGTGCCTTGCTATTGAATTAAAACTCATCTGTACTACTATCCTAAGAGAAGGTATGGAAGCGGAAACAGAAAAACACCGTCTCCAATAAGTCGATACAGGTCTTTATTAGAAAGCCTCTCTGGAAATAATAGAAGCATCAATAACCCCAAATTTATTGCCAATAAAATCACAGCTTCAATCCAATAAACGTAAATTACCATCAAGCCAATAAAAAGAAATAATTGCAAAAAAAACAAAATAACAAGAATGACTTTTGCACGATCTCTACCTAAAAATGTGACGAGTGAATATTGATTGTCGGCAAGGTCATGCTTCAAATCATACCACGAAAATAAAACCAGATTTATGAATGCAGTCAAAATAAAAAATATAATTAGAATAATTTCTTGCTTCGATATTATTATGGTTGACAAAGACATGGCTGGGAGGAATATTCCAGCAGAATATAAAATTGATACAACCAATTCTTTAAATAGAAAGAGTCTCTGTTGAAAAAATAAATAAAGTATTACTACACCCGCTAATCCAATTCCCCAAGTTAAGACAGGCCCGGGTACCTGCAGGATTAAAAAAATGTCAATAGCGACAGCCATGATTAGGGCAATGAACAATCCCAAAAAATTCTTTTGATGAAAGCGATGTCGCTTAGAGGACGACTCTCTTTTTAACTTATAGACGTCAATCAAGCGATCCGCAGTATAAATTACCCATACGGTGACCCCCAGTGAAACCAATCCAACTGGTCGTAGCTCAACATGCAACACCTGGGAGAAAAAAGCTGCGCATACCATTGCTCCGCAAGCAACATCCAGACTCACGTAATTGAAAACCCGGTAAATACGAATTAAGAATTCCATTAAATAAAAAAAGCCCATCCCCGACTAGAGATGAGCTTTATCAGTTTAGTCCTTTTATGCAGACTTAAGTGCCTCAGCTCCAGCCACAATTTCTAGAATCTCTTTTGTGATGGCCGCCTGCCGAGTTCTATTATACGTAAGTTTTAATTCTTTCAGCATCTCTCCAGCATTTTCGGTAGCCTTATCCATGGCAGTCATACGCGCGCCATTCTCAGCAGCATTGCTATCCAAGACAGCCTTAAAGAGTTGTACTTTTAGAGATCTTGGAATAAGACCAGTAATGATCTCTTCACGGTCTGGTTGATATATATAGTCAGTATCTACCACCTTATGAGTTTCCTTAGAAATCACCGGAAGAAATTGCTCTGTCCTTAAGATTTGGGTGGCTACATTTTTGAATTCGTTATAAACGATTTCAATTTTATCGAATTCACCTTTTTTAAATGCGTTCATCAAATATTCAGCAGCCTCTGAAACTCTCTCAAAGGATAAATTTGTCATCAATGTTGAGTATTTCTCATTCAACTTGTATGAACGTTTGCCAAAAAACTCGAACGCCTTTTTTCCAATGGGCAAAATTGTTACCTGACCTTGATTAAACTGCGTGCGATATTTTTCCTGGGTCAGTCTAACAACAGATTTAATAACCGTACTATTGAACGATCCGCATAGTCCGCGATCCGAACTTACGGCTACAATCAGAATTTTTTTTTCTTCGCGCACAACATTATACCAACTCGGTCCTTCGTTGCCGGAGGCAGAAACATTCTGAAGCAATGATGCAAACTTCTTGGCAAATGGTCTCATCTGCAAGATTTTATCCTGCGATCTTCTCAGCTTCGCTGCCGCCACCATCTTCATGGCTTTGGTTATCTGCTGGGTTGAGATTACAGATGTAATGCGACTTTTTACTTCTTTTAAACTGGCCATTGGCTAATTAATATTTTGAAGCTTCCTCAAGCGCCACTTTCTTAATTGTATTTGCATCGGCATCTTCAAATTTGCCCGCCCTGAAATTCACAAGCACCTGGTTGTATTGAGCTCGAAGCAATTCAATAAAGTTTTTTTCAAATTGACCCATCTTGTTCACTGGCACTTTATCCGTGTATCCTTTTGTTGATGCAAGGATCATCGCTACTTGCTCTTCAACAGGTACAGGAGCATATTGTGGCTGCTTCAATACTTCAGTGTTTCTCCGACCACGTTCAATAATCAATTTCGTAGAGGCATCCAGATCGGATCCAAATTTTGCAAAGGCCTCCAACTCACGAAACTGTGCCTGATCCAGCTTAAGTGTGCCTGCAACTTTTTTCATTGATTTAATCTGAGCTGAACCGCCTACGCGTGATACCGAAATACCTACGTTGATAGCTGGGCGTATACCGGAGTTAAATAAATTAGTTTCCAAAAATATCTGGCCATCTGTAATAGAGATAACGTTAGTCGGGATATAAGCCGAAACGTCATTTGCCTGCGTTTCAATAATTGGAAGTGCGGTCAACGATCCACCACCTTTTACTAAATGCTTGATGGACGGAGGAAGGTCATTCATTTGCTGTGCGATCGCATCGTTGTTGATGATCTTTGCTGCGCGCTCAAGTAAGCGGGAGTGCAAATAGAATACGTCACCAGGATATGCTTCACGACCCGGAGGTCTTCTCAACAAAAGCGATACTTCGCGATAGGCAACTGCTTGCTTAGATAAGTCATCATAAATTACCAATGCCGGGCGCCCGGTGTCGCGAAAAAATTCTCCAATGGCGGCACCCGTAAAGGGAGCAAAGAACTGCATTGGAGCAGGATCCGCAGCTGAAGCGCAGACAATAACTGTGTATGCCATTGCACCGGCTTTTTCCAGCGTGGCTGCAACGGTAGCTACTGTAGAGGCTTTTTGCCCGATAGCTACATAAATACAATAGACGGGTTCACCTTTCTCATAGAATTCTTTTTGGTTGATAATTGTATCTATGGCAACAGCAGTTTTACCTGTTTGACGGTCACCAATGATCAATTCGCGTTGGCCGCGGCCAATTGGAATCATGGAGTCAATTGCTTTGATACCCGTTTGCAATGGCTCATTTACAGGTTGACGGTAGATCACACCTGGAGCTTTACGCTCCAGTGGCATCTCATAAAGTTCACCCGTCAAAGGACCTTTGCCATCAATGGGGGAAGCCAATGTATCTACCACACGACCAAGAACTCCATCACCTACTTTCACAGAGGCTATCAAGCCCGTGCGTTTCACTGTATCCCCTTCGTGTACTTGTTTAGATTCTCCAAGCAACACTGCTCCCACGTTATCTTCTTCCAAGTTTAATACCAATGCGCGAAGGCCGTTGTTAAACACTAACAATTCTCCGGCTTGTGCTTTGGTGAGGCCGTAGATTCTAGCCACCCCATCACCTACAGTGAGGACTGTACCAACCTCTTCCAATTGTGCCTCGGTACGCGACTGAGCAAGTTGCTCTCTTAATATCGCTGAAACTTCTTCTGGTCTTATTTCTGCCATAACTTATTCGTTATTAATCTAAAATTCTCTTACATATGGATTCTCACCAAACTTCACTTTCAGTATGCTCAATTTGCTCTTGATCGAAGCATCGATTTGCTTATCCCCAACATTCAAGATAAATCCTCCAATCAAATCCGGATCTACTTTTTCATCCATCTCGATGTTCTCTTTATTGCTAAGCTTCTTCACAATCTTTTCCAATTCACTTCTAAGTTGGCCATCCACTGGAATTGTGGTGATAACCGATGCCTTACCAATCCCTTTAAATTCATTATAAGCCACATGGAATTCTTTTGCAATGGCGGGCAATAATGGTTCTCTGTTCTTGGCTGTTAGTAGGTCTATAATAGCAATGGAAAGATTGTGAACCTTGCCTTTAAATATCTTCTCCAGAATAGTCTTTTTCTTATTGTGCTTAATAATGGGGCTATTAAGCATCAGTACGAAATCCATATTCGCTCCACAAACTTGATCGAATAATTGCATGTCTTGATGCACTTGCTCCAAGGCTCCCTGCTCTACGGCTAGACCAAGAAGAGATTTTACGTACCGCGATGCTACTCTTGACTCAGCCATGTATTAATTAAGCTTAAGATCTTTAATCAGCGAATCTGCCAGCTCTTTTTGTGCTTTATCGTTTGATAAATTTTTCTTCATTAAGCGTTCAGCAATCTCAATAGAAAATAAAGCCACCTGTGCTTTTACATCGCGTAGTGCGGCTGCTTTTTCAGTGCGAATAATTGCCTTTGCATCTTCTATTATTTTATCTGCATTTTTCTTCGCTTCCATCTGGGCCTGATCATGAAGACGGCTGCCAGCTTCTCGCGCGGCACGTAAAATCTTGTCGCGCTCTTCGCGTGCCTCCTTAAAAAGTTTCTCATTGTCTGACTTCAATGAAGCCATCTCTAACTTGGCTTTCTCAGCAGAATCCAATGCCTGTTGAATTGAGGTTTCACGCTCTTTCAAGGAATTAAGTATAGGCTTCCATGCCATCTTTGATAGCAAAAGGAACAGCAGCACAAAAACAAATAGCTGCCATACAATGAGACCGGTACCGGGGCTTAATAAATCCATAGTATCAATAATTTAATAACTCAATCAACAAAAGAAACCTGCCCGGCCCATCGCCTAGGGCAAGTTTCAATTTACTTTACGCTTTGCCTGAGATGATAAAGCAAATTACCAACGCAAATAGCGCAGCTACCTCCACAAGGGCAGCAATGATCAACATCGTAGTCTGAAGACGGTTTGCCGCTTCAGGCTGACGTGCCATTGCTTCCATTGCCGAGCCACCGATGCGGCCAATACCAATTCCAGCGCCAATTGCAGCCAGACCAGCACCAACACCTGCACCCATGACAGCAAAGCTCATGTCTAATAAAAGAGCGAATGACATAAAAATATAAGTTAAGTTAAATACGTCCGGGGCTCTCCCGGATTATCTTTTGTCTTCTTTGCCAATAGGGTAAAGAAGAACTCTAATTTCTTAATGACTTCCATGTTCTTCAGTAGCCATACCTATGTAAAGCGCTGTAAACATTGTAAATACATAAGCCTGGATTCCCGCCACAAGCAATTCTATCAGCGTAATTATCATCACAAACAATGACGATACCACACCCACTGTATAGCTATGAAACATAAAGGTTAAACCAAGTAAACTCAATAACACTATATGCCCCGCTGTAATAGCAGCAAATAATCGAATCATCAACGAAAAAGGTTTGGTGATCAATCCGATTAATTCTACGGGCAAAATAATAATACGCAGGGGGAGCGGAACGCCTGGCGTCCAAAAAATATGCGACCAGTAATTCCTATTTCCACTAAGGTTAGTAATTAAAAAAGTAAGAACGGCCAGCGACATGGTGATCGCAATATTACCCGTGAGATTTCCTGCACCCGGTAAAAGCCCGAGCAGGTTACCAAAAAGGATAAAGAAAAATAAGGTAAGCAAATACGGCAGATACGTTTCGTACTTATTTCCAATGTTGGGCTTCACAATTTCATCCCGAACAAAGACAACAATTGGCTCAAGAAAGGACTGTATCCCCTTGGGCGCTTTGCCAGCGTTTGTCTTGTAGGCTTTTGCCACTGAAAGAAAAACAAAAAGCAACAGGCCGGCATTGATCAATAGCATGGCCACATTTTTTGTAATTGACAAGTCTAATACGGCTTCGCCAGAATCAGCCAGCGTGATATGGTTGTGTTCCAACTTATAGCCATTGTATTCTACTTCCTGGTGGTGCTCATTAAAAAAATTAGAAGAGGAAAATATGTCTAGACCATTTTCAGAAGAGTAAACAATAATAGGAAGGGGCAAAACGAGGTGATCTGTAAAGTGCCACTGATGGTCATCCATCACATGGTGGATGATCACATCGCTCATATTTATTTCCTCAGCAGCAGCGCCTTCATCGCTGGCTTTTAACAGGTTTGAAAACCCAGCAAAAACGACAAAAAGAACGGTCAAAAATGTTGTTTTTGTCATCAAAAAGGGCTTTTTCATTTCTTGCAACGAGGGCTTTTTTAACCGACTGCAAAAGTATCAATTATCCCTTGTGAAAAAAATGTTTGCAATAAATTTTGGGTGCCTTTCTAGGCCTTTTCTCTTCCCCGTAGCAAGAAGAAAATCTCCACACCAGTAAGCGTGAAATAGCTCAAAATAAAAAGTAACGCATTAGCCATGGCACCAGCTTTGTCATTAAAAATTACAACAAGGACGAGCACACACCCAACCATCATCTTTATAACAATTGAAAACAGGTAACGCTGAATAAAGCCCTTAGGATTTGATTTTTGATGCCTGCTCACGTAATAAAACACAATTGAGGTAATAAGCCCAAGTGTAATAACAATTTCAATAGCAAATGATGGCGCTGAACTGATCCATCCTTGCCTTGTTGCCAGGTAGGGAATAAAAATAAAGGCAAGTGTTACAAAAACAATGACTCCACTAAATTTTAGCGAGCGAAGGTTCATTATTTATTAAGCGATCGGTACAACTGGTACATGGAGCCTGCAAAACTCAACAAAACTAGAAGTAATAGAAAGACAGGAAATTTTAGTTCAAAAAATTGATCAAGCGTCAATCCAGCCCAAGCTGCCAACCCAATCGATACCATAAGCTGAAGCCCCAGGCTACTGTACCTTAAAAAAGAGGTGGGTTCTTCTTTTTTATCTTTCACATAAAACAATCGATCCGCAACTAAAACTATAATATGGCCTAGTTAACCCGAGCCTCGTCCGTGCGTAAAGTGCGTGTACTGTTATCTAACCCTTTAATGTCTTTTACCGCTGCCCCCATCTTACAAGTTCCATTGAATACAGCACCCGGCTCTACTACCAACTTTCCTGCAATGATATCACCTTGCACAACTGAAGTAGATTTAAGCACCAACATTTCGCTGATTTCTAATCTCCCTTTTACCTCACCTTCAATGTCAGCATTTTGTGCTGCAATATTTCCTTCAACATGGCTAGAGTTGCCTAAGGCAATCTTAGATTTTGATTTGATATTACCGATTACTTTTCCCTCAATACGAATGTTGCCAAATGTTTCAACGTTTCCTTCCAAGACAGTCCCTTTTCCAATAAC
>JAENVX010000038.1 GCA_016650355.1 Bacteroidia bacterium
ATATACACTGTCATTCGTTCAAAGGCCCCTGCTATGATGGAAAATCACAGCGGTCACTTCTGTATGATAGGACCTTATCTTAACAAAAGTATTCTGGCCGAGCTGGAACCATTGGATGATGCTGCTGATATATTCGGACAGGCTGCTTCTAACTTGAGCAAAAAAGGGTACGATATAATTTATGCAGAGTGGCTCATCACAGGTAAACCAAGAGTTGTGCTTCTCAATCCAAACGTTATTGAAGAAAAAACGCTTACTGTCATCAAGTACCTGTTGTGGAAAAATCACAACATCAGCACACCGGGTGGAAACAGTTTAATTGATCAGGTAATCGGGTTTGCTTATCTCACTAAATTGTTCTTCGATGAACTCGTAAAGCTTACCGGGCCTACAAAAAAAATTATCGGGCATTTTCATGAGTGGATGGCAGGCCTACCCATACTTGACATCAAGCGCGATAAAATGCCTGTGAAAACAGTCTTTACAACACATGCAACACAACTCGGCCGACATCTGGCGATCAACTCGCCATTATTTTATGCTCACTTACCATTTTTTAGGTGGGAAGATGAAGCAAAGAAATTTGGAGTAGAAACGGAAGCGGCAATCGAATACAGGTGCGCGCAAAACTGCGATGTGATGACTACCGTCAGTGATGTCACCGCCCGCGAATGCAAGCATATCCTCAGACGCAGCGCAGAAGTTATTCTGCCGAACGGATTAAATATCGAACGGTTTGAGGCCCTTCATGAATTTCAAAATCTTCATTCCATTTATAAAGAGCAAATCCATCAGTTTGTGATGGGGCATTTTTTTAGCTCCTATAAATTCAATCTTGATAAGACCATTTACCTTTTCACCTCTGGGCGATATGAGTATAAAAACAAAGGCTTCGACCTTACCCTTGAGGCATTGGTTCACCTTAATCAACAACTCAAAAGAGAAAATTCAGATGTAACGGTGGTCATGTTTTTCATTACCAAGCGTGATTTTTACAGTATTAAACCAGAGGCACTTCAATCACGTGCTATGATGGAAGAGATCAGGCAAACGTGTGATGCCATTCAAAAGCAGGTTGGTAAACGTCTATTTTTTGAAAGTACAATACGGCAAGATCACCGACTACCGGAACTTAACGATTTTGTAGACGAATATTGGAAACTCCGCTATCGCAGAACTATTCAATCGTGGAAAAGCAACAAGCTGCCGCTGCCAGTCACGCATAAGCTTGTAAATGAAGAGCAGGACGAAATTGTCCAATTTCTTAGTCGGAGAAATTTACTCAATCGCGAAGATGATAAAGTGAAGATTGTTTATCACCCTGATTTTATTAATTCCACCAATCCTCTCTTTGGTATGGATTACAGTCAGTTTGTGCGAGGCTGTCATTTAGGAGTTTTTCCAAGTTACTACGAGCCTTGGGGCTATACACCATTGGAATGCATGGCCAGCGGAGTACCCGCTGTTACCAGCGATCTTAGTGGTTTCGGAGACTATTTATTACGCAATATGCCCGACCACGAGAAAGGTGGAATGTTTGTAGTAGAAAGAGGAAAGCGCACCTTCGACTGGAGTGCTAAACAACTTTCCTCCTTCCTTTATAAATTTTTGATGCAAGACCGCAGAAGCAGGATCATGCAGCGAAACAATGTAGAAAATTATTCTTCTGCCTTTGATTGGGAGAATATGATAAAGCACTATGAA
>JAENVX010000039.1 GCA_016650355.1 Bacteroidia bacterium
CCGAACTGTTGGGCTTATCGGGATTTCAATATTAGCCCCTGTTTTCTTTGTTGTGAGAACGATTTTATTCCCTTTGATATTCTTATCTACTCTTTTAAGATCGCTTATCCTAAGGCCTGTATTGCATTGCAAGACAAATAAATCTCTGACGTGTTCGAGGTTCACATAAACAGTTTCAATCTTGCCCGCTCTGTTTACTTTAACTGAGTTTATTGATTTAATTGGTGCATCCTGGAAAGTCTCAAGCTCCTCCTCAGTCAGATATATTTTAACCCCTTCTGTTTCCTTGTATTTGATTTTTGCAAGGTTCAATCCTGTTTGGCCTCCTAGCTCCTGATAATATTTCAGAAAGGCTTTAAAGTGCTTCAATCGCTTGGCTACTGTATTGGAGGCATGTTTACTATTCAAATAATCTTGCCATTTGGTAAGGTGCTTAATTGTGAAGCTTTCAGGTCTGAGCCCTTCAATCTTTTGGTCTTTCAAAAACATTTCGAGAGCTTCTAGGCTATTTCTTTGGTTTGAATGAGTATTTGCCTTAATGCTATTTATCCGACTGTTTAAATAATCCCTCCATTGGTGAATGATTGATCTGGTTAATTCAGCCTCTGGAAGCTTTGCTTTTTCGGCTTCTTTAAATGCTTCTTTTACTTTTACCGGGATTGGTTCAATATCCTTGTTCTGTAAATCGGTAACAATATTATTCAGTCTTGTGTCAATCCGATTTAATAACTTATTAAGACTTAATGATCCTTCATAGGTATTGGCTCTACCTTTGCCCTTATTCCAATGCTTAGGCTCAACTTTCTTTCCTGTCGAAAAAAGCACGGAGGTGTAATCTTTTCCGATTCTGTGAGTGTATTGAGCAAAGATTAAAGCGGGGTCATTGCGCTTAACTCTGTCCTTTTTTTTGATTACAAATTTAATAGTTGCCATTTGGTCGAGTTATAGGTCGAGTAAACTACTGTCTTTAACTGTCCACAAATGTACTCAAAAATGGGTTTATTGCCATATTATAAGGAATTGAGGCAAAAGAATATTTTCGGTAATTCCTGTCGGGGCTACTGAGGTGGGCAAATCATGCTTTTATGGTTTGTCTGTATTTTTTTATTGGGGTTCTACAGAACCCCAAAATGGCGCGCATCAAGTGTGTAAAGATTAGGCAATCTGGAAATATCCTGATTTAAAATGCATGCCTCCGCTGTTTGTGCTTTCTAAAGCCACAAAGTGCATTTCATTTAAATTAATTTATTTAAGGAAATAGTATATTGAAACCGTTATCCTGAGTTCCTAAGAATCACAGGGCATTTTCAATTATTAATCCTAATTATTATGAGTAAGGTACAGGTATTCGTAGGCACAAAGAAAGGTGCGTTCATTCTTACCTCCGATAGTAAACGGGCCAAGTGGGATGTCAGCGATCCATTCTTTGCCGGCTGGGAAATTTATCACATGAAAGGCTCCCCGGTAGATCCAAATCGCATTTATGTGTCGCAAACCAGTGGATGGTTTGGTCAAATTATTCAGCGATCCGATGATGGCGGAAAAACATGGTTCCAACCGGGTTTCAAACCGGGCGATTCGACAACAACACCGGATGGGATGCCGGTTACCGAAAGCAATAAATTTGCATACGATACTTCTGATGCAGAAGGAAAGCCATTGTCCACACACCAGTATTTTGATGGCACCCAGCGTCCATGGGAGTTCAAACGGGTCTGGCATTTAGAACCTTCACTCACCGACCCTGACACCGTGTATGCAGGCGTAGAAGATGCAGCACTTTTTAAAACTACTGATGGTGGCAAAAGCTGGAAAGAATTGTCGGGCTTGCGCGGCCATTCGACCGGCCCGAAGTGGTCACCCGGTGCGGGTGGTATGGGATTGCATACGATAATTCTTGATCCAAATAATAAAGATCGGATCTATATTGCCATCTCGGCTGCAGGCGTATTCCGCACAGACAATGGTGGCAAAACTTGGAACCCCATCAACAAAGGATTATCCTCTCAATACATACCCGACCCCAACGCGGAGGTCGGCCATTGTGTTCACCGCATTGCAATGCACCCTACGCGACCGGATGTTTTGTATATGCAGAAACATTGGGATGTGATGCGCACCAACAACTCCGGTGACTTGTGGACAGAAGTGAGCGACAACCTTCCTTCTGATTTTGGATTTGTAATTGATGTGCATGCACACGAGCCGGAAACCATTTACGTGATTCCTATCAAGAGCGACTCTGAACATTTTCCGCCCGATGGCAAGCTGCGCGTTTATCGAAGTCGGACTGGAGGAAATAATTGGGAGGCACTCACCAAAGGCCTTCCGCAAAAAGATTGTTACGTTAATATTTTGCGCGAAGCCATGTCGGTTGATACACTGGATCCCTGCGGCATTTACTTTGGCACCACAGGCGGGCAAGTGTATGCATCTGCGGATGGGGGCGATAGTTGGAATGCTATTGTGCAAAATTTACCTCCTGTTTATTCGGTTGAAGTTCAGGTATTGAAATGATTCGCGTTGTGCTTCCATATCATTTGCGGAATCTGGCCCATATTAACTCGGAAGTTCAACTGGAGATTTCCGGGCATATAACGATAAACGCAATTCTAAATTCGCTCGAAGCACGCTATCCTATGCTGGCCGGTACCATCCGCGACCACGTCAACAAACAGCGCAGGCCATTTGTGCGATACTATGTTTGTGGAGAAGATATATCACTGGAGCAACCGGATGCACAACTGCCACCGCAAATTCTCTCGGGTAAAGAACCGTTTGTGATTCTTGGTGCCATTGCAGGCGGTTAGATAATTCAAGAGGATATACTGTTTGTATTAATTGTCCTAGTTGCATACTACAACAGTATTAGTGGCACTTTTTTGAATAATTGGAATATCAACTTCACGATAAACTTAGTAGCTAGATACCCAATTATGTAATGCGCAAAATTTAGACACGTAACGAGCCACGAAATCCCCTGGCGCCATAGTAAGATTCTGCACCATTGTGATACACGAAGACCTTGCCGTAGCGGTAATCAGCAAAGATGGCACCACCAAGTTCTCTAATATCAGAAGGTGTTGTTATCCAGCTCGATGTTTTCGTATCGAAATTTCCAAGTTTCTGCAGCTCCTTATATTGGCCTTCCGTTAACAGCTCAATGCCCATATCTGCTGCCATCTCAGTTGCACTATTTTCCGGTTTATGTTCTTTCCTTGACTCCAAAGCTTCATGGTCGTAACAAACACTTCTGCGGCCTTTAGGACTTTCTGTTGAACAATCATAAAAAATATATTCGCCCGTCTTTTTATCATGACCAACAACGTCCGGTTCACCACCGGTTCTTTCCATTTCATTGAGCGACCACAGTTTTGAAGGATGGGCCTTTAGCTTTTCTTGTACTATTGCCCATTCAAGAAATTTATGGCGACTCTTGTTTTTCTCAAAACGGACTTTTAATATGCTGAGTAGTTCTTCACCTTGTTCTGACGACAATTTCATTTTACTGCTCTTAATGTTCTTCATATTTTTATATTATCTCTGTTGAACATGTACTAATCATCTAATCCTTTTCCGTTGAGAATTTTCTGTACATACTTTTCAACCCTTGACTCCCGGGTTTTGGATTGTTTGGCTGCAGAGAAATAAAGCATGTATCCTCTTTGCCGCCCGGGTGTCAATGCATAAAAAGCAGTTTTCAAGCCTCGGTTTTTATCTAATTTATTTTGAAACTCTTCAGGAATGGTGAATTCTTTAGTCTTTTTTAATTCCACTTTCAAACCAGCTTCCTCCACTTTAATGGCTTCATAAATATAGGCCTTTAGGGTTTTTTGCATCCTTCCTATTTCCTGAACATTGGTAAACCGAATCTGGCGAGCTGCCTGCACATTCTCAGTTTGTTGGATTAAAATAGCCTTGGCATCTTTTAACAAAGCGCCTTTGAAAAACAGAAGAGCACAATATTCTTTGAACACGTGTATTAAAACGATGTTACCTTTCTCAAAGGTGTAACAAGGAACACCCCACTTCAATTCTTCGGTAAGGTCACAATCAAGAACGATCTTTCTCAATTGTTCCATTTCTTTCTGCCACTTTTTGGCTTTATTAAAATAAAAATCAACTTTAGGATTCATGCAGTTCACTTATTGATTAACTGAAATAATTTTTCGATCAGCAGGTCTGAAATACCAAGATACTGTAGTCAGAACGAGTAATAACATTGGTCCAAAAAGTTCTGTGGCCTCACTTCCACTAACGATGTGAGAAAAGATAGCACCCGACATATTAAAGAAAAAGCCTGCATTTGCAGAAAGTAAAAGGTAAAATCGAACTACTTGATCTTTGAAAAGTTTAGCGGCTTGAGAAAAATAGATTCCACTTTTTCTACAATCTTACCATCTTTCTCTGATGCATCCCTTGCTGCCAGCCACACAGGATCGGCACGGAAGCCTGCCCACGATTTGGTGGCAGCAGCTTCACTTTGATGTGCTATAAGGTAAACTAATCTGGACTGTGCACCATCTTTTTCTTCACTGATGAAATAAACAATATTTTCCATCTGGTGTTTTTCAAACAGCTTTGTAGTATGATCAGTGAATCTTGTGATCAAGGAGGGTAACCGACCGGGAAGACATGTATAGGTTCTTAATTCGAATACTCTATCCTGACCACTGCGATTTACGGAATTTATGACGGGCAGTATTTCAGACGCGTTCATAAATACGGAGACAACGGACTCAACAATTTTACCGCTTGCTTCTGTTTTGGCTGCCACTGCTTTCCACTCCGGATCAACTCTAAAGGCCGCCCAGGAATTTTCGCGTGCTTCTTTACTAGGATAGGCCAGTATATAATAGAGTGTGTTTTTGTCATTTGCCACTGGCAGCCAATAGCCAATATTCTCCATGCCATGCTTTTCAAAAATTCGTGTGGTGTAAGTTTGAAAGCGGTCGACCAACGCATCTAACCTACCCGGAAGACAATAGTATATCCTCATCTCGAAATAGCGGGAGTCGGCCTTCTGTGCAAATGATCCGTAGCAAGCAGAGAAAAAAAGCATAACGGTAAATAATGTTTTCATGGTGATAAGTTTTTATTAGTTATTCAATTTACAATTTCTAGCAGACAACAATTGACTTGTGATTTCATCAATGCCATCAATTCATTTCTTAAACTGGAAAGCAGCCATCATCTTATGAAAGATATCTGAATTCTCATAAATACCTGAAAATTCTTCGGCCCCAGGCCCGTAGGCGAATACAGGAATCATAATTCCAGTGTGGCTGCCCGTAGTAAACTTTCCCTCTACCATACCAGTTTTAAAATCTCCATCAATTATTGAAAAGCCACCGGTCTCATGATCTGCTGTGATAATGACAAGCGTCTTGCCGTCTTCGTTTGCAAAGTCAAGCACTTTTCCAATGGCATTATCAAAATCAATCATTTCGTCAACAATATATTTTGTGTCATTGCCGTGGCCACCCCAATCAATCTGCGATCCTTCAATCATCAAAAACATACCTTTCTTGTTTGACGATAAAAGTTGAAGGGTTGCCACTGTTGATTTAACTAGTTCGTCCCCACGTCCAGCAGAGAACTTAGCTTGTTGTTCATCAGCAAGAAAGGCAGCCAGCTTTCCTGAGGTGACTTGCTGAACTTCCGTAATTGAGTTTGCAATTTGATATCCTCTTGCTTTCAGTGAGTCAGCAAGGTTAAGGCCGTCACTCCGTTTTGTAAAAAACTTTCTGCCACCACCAATAAATACATCAACATCTGTTTTGAGGAAGTCTAAGGCAATGTTCTCGTTTAATGAACGCGAAGGCTGGTGCGAAATAAAACATGCAGGAGTAGCATGTGTGATCGAACATGTTGCCACTAACCCGGTGGCTAACCCATTCAACTCCGCAAGTTCAAGTATGGTGGGAATTGATTTTCCGCTTGCATCCACACCGATGGCTCCATTGTACGTTTTTTGTCCGCACGCAAATGCCGTTGCGCCTGCTGCCGAATCGGTTACAAAGTCATCTGTTGCCTGATTTTTGTGAAACCCAACCGCAGTGCATCGCTCTAAGTTAAGCTTACCATGATTGGCAGTAAGTCCGGCATAAACCTGCGCTACGCCCATACCATCACCCACCATCAGAATAATATTTTTGGGATACTTTTTCTTTTGAGAATATCCTGTCAAGTGGATACTGATTAACAAAGCAAGCACGATTAGATTTTTCATATGATTTATTAAATAATTTATCTCTGGATCTAATTTATAGAATGATCAGAATGTGGTTACCTAAATCGTGCCAGTTCTGCCTCCGCTGCGATAAATCCGAATGCTGAGAAATGTTTTCCGGCCACTACTCTTTCAAATACCTGTATTGCGTTGGTTGTATCTTTCTGATATAAGTACCAGTTGCCAACGCCATAGCCTTGAGTTGCTAATGATAGCGCTATATCTGTATTTGATGCGTTGACTGCTAGTACAGAATCTACTGGCAACCTTCCTTTATACATTGCCAGTCTTTTAAAGTAAGAGTCGTTTTCAATGATCACCATTGAATCAGTTATCTTTTCAAGAAGTTTTTTCGCTTCTTCAGGTTTTTCATTTCTCCGATACGTCATGTAAAGCCAATCTACCGTAGCCGTGATCAGGTCATCATTGTTTGAAACTTTCAGGCATTCCAGATAAGCCTTTTCAGCATGATCAAATTCTCCTTTCAGATAATGCGCCAGTGCGAGGTGATACCAAATATTAAATTGAACACTCGAAAGCGGTTGGTTTAGCTTATTAGGTAGCCCGTCCGGCTCAATTTCTATGGGAGCATCTTTCATCAAGTCAACAGCCTTTTCAAAGTCTGCAATAGCCTCATCAAACTTGCGTTGTGAAATATATCGGTGCCCCCGATGACGGTACAGCTTATATGAGTATGGAAATTTTGCGATTCCATCAGTAAAGATTTTTATTGCTTCATTATATCGGGTGAGGTAGGCAGTTCGCCTGCCAAGCCAGATATAATTTTCTTCTGTGGGTGCAGCATTAAACTTCTCTTGCGCGACTAACAGATTGCTGTCAAGCTTTGGAATATATTCTGTTGGGCTAAAATACTCTACCCCCAACAATGAAATAACTTCGGGCATCTTATCAACGCTAGTGTCAGGCATTGAAGGATTGCACCCCACCAGGCCTATGAACATGAAAATATATTTTAGGTTCATTCAGTATTTTTATAGTGTGCAGGACTAATTCGTGCCTGGCTGTTTCAATACAAATCCTGCGTTCGATTTTTCTTCGTCTACAATTTTCTTTACATCTGCCAGGAGTTTTTTCGAATCATACACAATTCCATCTTTCACGGTGTACTTCACACCACCTACACGTTTCACGGTATTATCTTCCATTAATTTAATGGCACCCGTGCCATATAACACTTGTAAATTTTCTAACGGATTCTGATCTACAATGGCAAAATCTGCAAGTTTTCCAATTTCTACTGAGCCAATTTCTTTTTCCATGCCTAATGCTTGTGCACCATATAATGTTGCTGAACGTATTACTTCCAATGGATGAAATCCGGCTTCACGTAGCAGTTCCAATTCTCTTGGATAAGAAAATCCATACAGCTGAAAAATAAATCCTGAGTCGGTGCCAACGGTTACTCGGCCGCCACGATTTTTATATTCGTTCACGAACGTCATCCACAATCTATAGTTTTCGCGCCACGCAGTTTCCTGCTCTGTTCCCCACGAAAACCAAAACGATCCATGTGCCTGTCGGCTGGGTTGATAGAACGCCCAAAGTTTGGGTAGTGTGTAGGCTTCATGCCACTCTTGTCTACGTGCTTTGTGTAAATCGCGGGCAGCTTCATAAATATTAAATGTTGGGTCTAACGTGAAGTCCAATTTTAATAATGAATCCATCAACGCATTCCATTTGGGCGAATACGGAGCCGCAGCTTGTTTCCATAACTTTCCTGCTTCTTCGAATCGATGTTGTTCGTTCGAATAATTATAGTTTAATGGATAATTCTGTAACGTTGAATTTTCAAGCATGGCTTCGGGCAAACCGTACCAATGCTCCATAGAAGTCAAACCTGCTTTCGCGGAATTGTAAACATTCCAACGGGCAACGCCTAATTGTGCATGATGGCACGCAGAACGCAAGCCTAGTCGTTTATTTTCGCGGATGGCAGCGTCCATAATTTCAGGTGCTGCGCCAAAAAATTTAACTCCATCGGCACCTTTGTTTTTATTTTCATTCACCCACGTACGCGCTTGTTCGGGTGTGCTGATTGGTTCATTGCTTCCTGAGCCAAAGGAAACATACGCTTTGATCCGTGGAGCGGTGATTAAATTTTTACTGCTTTTATTTTTTTGGTCGAGTACCCAATCAACACCATTGCCCGAACCGGGTTCGCGAATGGTGGTAATGCCATGCGCCATCCAAAGTTTAAAAACATACTCGGCATTTGGTGCTTGGCCACCCCCGATGTGGCCATGCATATCAACAAAACCCGGCATCAGATACATGCCTTCGCAGTCAAGTTCTTTGCCTCCAGCTTCAAGTTTAGGTCTATTCGAGTTGCTTACCATTCCGGGCACGGGCAACCCAAGACTTACAATTTTTTCAATCCGGTTTTGTTTTACAACAATGTCCACTGGTCCCACTGCGGGTGCCCCGGTTCCATCAATCAGTGTTACACCTCGAATAATGAGTTGTGGATATGGGCCATCTCCTTCTTTTAGTTCCGGAGCTTTTTTAACAGATACTTGTGCGTGAAGGCTTAGTCCAGTTAAAATTAATGATAGGAAGAATAGTTTTTTCACGTAAATTCTAAAATTAGCTTAGGTAAGCTAAATAAATTAAACTCAAAAGAAAATGAAATTATGAGCCAACGGCCAGGATTGTATAGCGTGATGTTACAGCCGTTTATAAAAAATTGAACTCATGGGAATATTGTAGTTATATCTTTATATAAAATATTATATCAATGAAAATCAACCCGACCGTTCTTCTGATCATTATAATTGGATGTTTAAATGCTAATGCCCAGAAGACTAAACCTGAGGTAATCAAAGCTCTTGATTCCAAGTATGATCAATACTCAGCCATTGCGCATAAAATTTGGGAACATGCTGAAGTTGGCTTTCAGGAAACACAAAGTTCTGCACTATTGCAAGAAACATTAAGCAAAGAGGGTTTCAAAATTGAGCGTGGTGTGGCAGGTATGCCCACGGCTTTTACAGCCAGCTATGGTTCGGGTAAGCCAGTGATTGGAATTCTTGGAGAGTTTGATGCATTACCAGGCGTGTCTCAGGAAGCAGTGCCGGAGCCTAAGCCAATTCCAAACAAAGGAGCAGGTCATGCTTGTGGGCATCATCTTTTCGGAACAGCTTCGGCAGCAGCAGCTATTGAAATAAAAAACTGGCTCCTCGCGAATAAGAAGCAAGGGTCTATTCGCTTTTATGGAACACCTGCGGAAGAAGGTGGCTCTGGTAAGGTGTACATGGTGCGTGATGGATTATTTCAAGATGTGGATGTGGTGTTACACTGGCACCCGGGATCTTTAAATAGTGCGGGCTGGGGCGCTTCGTTGTCAAATAAGTCAGGCAAATTTCGCTTTTATGGAATAGCTTCTCATGCAGCTGGTTCACCCGAGAGGGGACGGTCTGCACTGGATGGTGTTGAGGCGATGGATGATATGGTGAACATGATGCGAGAGCACGTTACTGATGCAACTCGTATTCACTATGTGATTACTCGTGGTGGGGAAGCTCCCAACGTTGTCCCAGCGTTCGCTGAAGTGTATTACTATGTGCGACACCCCAAGCCTGAGGAAGTCAAGTCTGTTTGGGAACGGGTTGTACGTGCGGCTGAAGGCGCTGCATTGGGTACAGACACTAAAATGAAATATGAAGTGACAGGAGGTGTATATAATATGTTGCCAAGCGAGTCGCTGGCGAAAGTGATGGATGCCAACTTGCGTATGGTTGGCGGATACTCGATGACGGAGCAAGAGAAGGAATTTGCAAGAAAAATTCAGGAAACATTTACGGGAGCGATACCCAAATTAGAAACTACAAACGAAATAGAGGAGTTGAAGGCAAGTGAAAGTGGTGGCTCAACAGATGTTGCAGACATAAGTTGGGTAGTGCCCACAGCTGGATTACGCGTGGCCACTTGGGTGCCCGGCACTGCCGCTCATAGCTGGCAAGCGGTAGCGGCTGGAGGAATGACCCTTGGACACAAGGGAATGATATTGGCAGCAAAAACGATGGCACTTACTGCGATAGACTTGTATAACTCCCCCGTGGTCATTGAGGAGTCATGGAAGGAATTGCGCAAACGGAGAGGAGATAATTTTAAATATGAAGCATTAATTGGAGATAGGGCACCTGCACTGGATTACAGAAAATAATGAACATATTGATGAACAAAATTTCTTACCTATTACTCATCGGAGCAATTATATCTTGTTCAGTAAAGAAGGCAGAAACATATTCTGTTGGCCAAATTAAAACTGAAATGGGAGAAATTTTATTTTGGCTTTACGATGAAACACCGAATCACAAGGCAAGCTTCATTAAACTTGCTAGCGAGGGTTACTGGGACACGTTTACGTTCAATCGAGTTATCAATAATTTTGTCATTCAGGGAGGATGCCAGGATACTCCTGCAGGGTTCGCGGACTCTCCTTATTTATTGAAACCAGAATTTCACGACAGCATTCGCCACGTATATGGAGCTGTTGGTGCTGGGCGAGACGATAACCCAGAAAAATTATCCGCGGGCTGTCAACTCTACATTGTTCAGAACAAGGCTGGCTTGGCGCGCCTTGATGGCAACTACATGATCTTCGGAAAAGTTTTCAAGGGAATGGATGTGGTCGATGCAATAGCTTCAGTTGAAACGGACTCAACGGATACACCCTTGTCACCAATTCTGCTTGACGTAAACGTAATCAGCCTGACGCCCGAAGAATTGAAGATACTTGGCTTCGAGGTAAAATAGTTATTGGGTTACAAATTTCGCCACTTCATTAAAAAACCGATCAGGGTTTTGCCAGTACGAGCGACTGTAGACCATCATGTGCTTCCAGTTTTTCTTTTCCAGTAATAGAGGAATCAATGCATGGGAATCTTTAATAGATATACTTTGATAATACACATCATCATCAGTTTGGATTATGCCGTAGAACTGATTTTCCTGCCCGTCTGGCAGGAGGGCTTTTTTCACAACGATGTCTGCAAACGGTAAGGTACCTATTTGTATTTCGGAGTTTCCAAAGTTGCCTTGCTCTTTAATTTTTGTTTTTAAATACCAATCAGGGTTGCGACTTGAATTTTTTAAACTAAACGGCTTTGCTTTACCCTCCGACAATTCCCGTGCGTATTGTAGATACTCCTTTAAAAGTTTTGGTCCCTGGTTTTTACTCGTCTCAACGTGAAGATCTTCCGGCCAAATACTTGCAACAACGTAAATCTTTTCTCGTGCTCGTGTCACTGCCACATTTAAACGATTCTCGCCACCGACCACATTCAGGCTTCCAAACTGCATGTTAATTTTTCCATTTACGTCAGGTGCATAGCCAATGGAAAAAATGATGATATCTTTTTCATCACCTTGAACATTTTCAATATTCTTTACAAATAGCGTATCAGGGATTCTATGAGCTTGTTGGGCAAATTTTTCTTCCATCGTATCCAGCACCAGTGTTTGCTGTGGCGAATTGAACGTGATAATCCCAATTTCTTTCTCAGGATTTTGTTTGGTAATGTTTAATACCAAATCGGCAATTTTGTCTGCCTCCGCGGCATTGGTATTATTCTCCCAGACTCCTGAAGTTTTTAAATATTCGATGGCAGGTTCTGCCTGGTTCAATACCGTGGCATCCGGCAATAGCGTAAGATGCCCATCATAGAAATGATGGTTAGAAAAATCAATAAGCGTTGGAGATTTACTTCTGTAATGCCCATTCAATTGCACTTGTTGCAGGTAGCGTTCTGTTAATTCCAACAACGAGTCAATCTCCAGATCAGGTTCTTCTGTGTCCTCCTCTTGCCAACGCACCTGATAAAGATCGCTGGGGCGAAGCTGTTTGTTATCTCCTGCTACTAATAGTTGCTTGCCGCGATACATAGCTGGTAAACCCCGCTCAGCAAAACACTGTGAAGCCTCATCAAAAATTACCAGGTCAAACATCTCTTTCATTGGAAAAATTGCTGACACTGACTCAGGGGACGCGAGCCAGCAAGGCAGCACCCGGAACAGTTCTGCTTCAAATTCTGACACAATTTTTCTAATCGGCCAAATCTTTTTCTTCTTTACTACCTGATGATGTAAGTCGCGGTAGGTAACACGATTGTTCAGCCTGTTGAACTCAAGATCTTCAACCACGCGCTCACGGGCGCGCAGTAATATTATTTCGGCACTTATTTTCTGCTTCTCATCAATGAGCTCACGCAGTTCATTTTCCAGCAGGTGCAACTTGCCCGATGAAACAATCTGAAGCGTGGGGTGTTTTGTTTCAATGTGATCAATCCAAGCCAAGAAGAGACTGTTCTTAAATAAGGATTGTGCGGATTCAAAATCCCAGGTAACTGTTTTTTCAAAGAGCTTGTTAATAACGCCTTGTTCGTCCACATTGAGGTTAACTTTCAATCTATCATATTCACAAAGTGCGTCAAAGTCCCGTGTTAATAGCGTTTTTATTGATTCGGTTTGATCCGGATCTGCTGTAAGTTGATCGATTTGAGGTGGGCTTAAATAATTTGCCCACTTAGATTTCTGAGGAATGAAGGCTGACAATTGATGATAAAGGTGTTCAATGTTTTCTGTAAACTCGCTTGCCGTTAAGGTCTTTGGATCTATGAAACTTTTTATTCCACGTACAGAGTTATAGGTAAGTTTTGCTCTCAGCGCATTCAATTGCATTTCAAACCACGCTTCGATTAATGGCTGGCTATTATTTTCCGGGAAGTCCAAAATCCATTCTTTTGTTTTGAGTTTAGAATAATTGTGTTCTAAGTTGAGACGACTGTCTAGTTTCCTCTCCAGAGTCTGGAAGCCGGCCTTATTACTTTTCAGGCCGTTGTTGACCAGTATTCGCTTGATCAGATATTTGTCTTCCGAAAATAATTCCCATCGCACCAAGCCTACTAAACTTTTTCTTGCCTTCATACTCCTGCTCAGTGCTTTTTGAAAGATACCCAATTGAATGGCGGGTGTGCTTACTTCTGGGCCATCCTCCACAAAGCAATCTAATACTACGCGTTTGATGTTTGACAACCATAAAAAACTCGTGTCTTCATCGTCTTCCTCAATCATTCTTTGAAAGTATTTGTACGCATCCTTTCCTTTCAATAAGCGAAGCACTTCGTCTAGGTCCGATTTTTTTTCAAGAAGAGCTTCACCTTGTTGCCAATCGGGAGCAGAGTTTAAGTTAGCCAGTAAGGCTGCTGTAAGTTTTTTTAATACTACTGGAATTTCATCGAGGAATGATTTTAAGGTCTTCAGGTCGGCTGCTTTAAAATCTGCGAATGATTTTCGCAAGCGTAGCGGATAGTCAGCTGTTTCGAAAAGCAATGCATAATGGGAATGGGTACGAAGTTTTCGTAAAAATTCATCCAATGTTTCGATTTTGAAATGCTGATACTCTTGCTTCAAACTAATTGTATCTGATTCAGGGTCAGATCTGAGATAAAGTTCTTTTACACTTAGGCCAAATTCCTGTTCATCAAAAAGTGCAGCTTTAAAATCCTCCAGCTCTTCGGTGATCTGATCTATCCTTCTGGATGTTTGAAAAAACTTTCGCTCCAACTGAATTGTGTCGTGGCCATTGTTACGTGTTTTGTATTCATTTACCCGTTCGATCTGATCAACAACCTTTCGATAAATTTCCTTTCTATCATTTTTAAAGTCATGAACCAAAGCAAGAAAATCGGAAAGTCCTTGCTCGTTCAATCGCTGATAGACGACATCCAACGCGGCTCGCTTTTGACAAACCACCAATACACTTTTACCAGAGGCGATACTATCGGATATGAGATTACAAATAAGATGCGATTTGCCTGTTCCAGGTGGGCCTTGAACAACAAGCGAATGCCCAAGCTTTGTTGCTTTTAATGCATTCTCTTGCCAGGCATCTAACGAAAGTCCCGTAAAAACTTTTTCTTCCTTTACCTGCGAGATGAAATTGTGATCCCTGCTGACGATGTCGGCACTAGGCACTGCAATTGATCGTTTAGAGAAGAACTCTTCAAAGCTTGGTATTTTATTTTGGTCTATAATATCAAGGTAATCAGGAACCAAAAATGAGCCTGCTTGTGGGAAGATGCCCAGCACTGCTTCAGGAAAAAGTTTTAACTCACCATTTTTATGTTGCTGATCAAATTCTTCCTTCTTGTAATTGATAAAAAACGAAAGCTCATCGCGGTAGTTATCAGCGTTAAAATTAATATCAATTGTACTACTTTGTAGAAGGTGATAGAGACCTGTTCTAAACAAATTGCTATCACTGTCAAACTCTTCAAAGTTTTCTTCGAGCAGAGATTCGTCTGCCTTTACTTTATTGTATAGTGAGTATGCCAGCACAAAAGATTTGTTGAAAGAAATGGCGTTATCATCGCGTAGGCGAATAACCCACTGGTCTTTTTCAACCACCAATTCTACTGGGAAGAGGAGTAGGGGACTGCGAATAAACGTGCCATCAGATAATTTCCCTCGCACAAATGGCCATCCTATATGTAAGTCTTTTGAACCGCGCTCATCAAAAAGAAATTGATCAAGGCGTAATAGTTTTTTTAATTTTTTACTTGTTTCATTGCTGGCCTCCATCCGGCTGTCTACAACAGGGCAAAGTATTTTTTTTGAACCACGGATTAGCGCCTCAATAATCTCAAAAGATTTCTCTTTATTCAATTGGCTAAGCTCATGCAAATCGAGATACTGTTCAGACCCAATTCTGGGCAGATAAAGCATCCTGTTGTTCCCTGTCAGGTTTGCCAGTCTTCTTGTATAGGTCTTTAGAATCTCGTTGATGTTTGCAGACATCGATATGCGTCTTAATATATAAGGTAAGGTCTCAGTTTTTCTATTGTTTTGGGCGTGATAGCCTGAATAGGGGTAAGGTCGTCAATCATTTTGAAATTACCATGCTGAAAGCGGTAGGTAACAATGGCCCTGGCCAATTTAAATTTGATATAAGGATGTGCTCCTAGTGTTTTTTCGTCAGCCTGGTTTACATTGAGTTGCAAAGGGATAAAGGTCTCAGAGATGAATGACCTTTTGCTAAGACGATTGATCACTGCGGTGTCTAATCCGTATACTTCGGTAAGTTGCAGCGATGAGGTGAAACCACCTAATTTGTCTCGATAGGTTACAATGCGGTCGGCTAACACAGGCCCGATTCCGTAAATGCTTTTTAACTGACTTGTATCGGCAAGGTTGAGATCAAATGACTTAAGTTCAACTTTCTTAAGTATTTCGGTTTTATTATTCTCTTTTACAAGTAATGGATTTTTCTTGTCTGGTAAATTTATAAATGGGGACAGCTCGGCATAGAAAGTAGAATCTATCCCATATATTTTCTTAAGATCAGATTTAACATTAAATTTTCCTTGCTTAGCTCTATAGTTTAATACTCTCCTTGCCAGGCTGCCCGGAAAACCCAGAGCTAGAAAGTCATCTTCTGTAGCTGAGTTTGGATCGAATTTGAATTTATCCGGTCCTGAGAGAGTTGTGCTATCCTCTGGTTTTTGAAAATCCCAATGAGCTACAATGCTATCTAGCTTAATTCTTTCTTTTGAAAAATCTATGTTTCGGTGAACAATGAAAAATCGAAAGATAGGTTCCGAAAAAATCAAAATAGCCATGAGCGGTAGTAAAATTAGAAATGCATTGGTCTCCGTTCTAGAGAACCCAAACACACTTCTCAATAGCACTTTCAGGCGATTCATAAGTAAAGCCAATGTGCTTAAAGATATTGAATTCGTAAAAGAAGGACAATAGGAAATTAAGTCTGTTTTTTTAACAGCAATCACCTAAATACATCAAGATCGGAATGTTGGTGCCTTGTCTTTCTATTAAACTACCTTCCTCCGCCTGGACAGTTTTTTCGGAGAAAGTTTGAGTACAATGTAGACAAGTGTTCAAATGTTCCCTCACCTTCTGAAATACTGTGCGTGCGATTGGGATATGCCATGAACTGAAATTGCTTATTATATTTAACGAGTTCATTCACCAGCATTTCTGCGTTGGCATAATGAACATTATCATCGCCTGTACCGTGTATGTACAGTAAATTTCCTTTCAGGTTTTTAGCGTAGGTAATCGGAGAGCCCTTGATAAAATCCTCCATATTTTCCTGTGGTAAACCCATGTAGCGTTCCTGATAAATATTATCGTATGTGAGTTGGTTAGCTACAGCAGCTATGGCAATTCCGGTTTTATAGATTTCAGGATATTGGAACATCAGGTTCAATGTAGCAGAACCGCCTCCACTCCAGCCCCAAACTGCTATTCGGTCTGCATCCACAAACGGCCATTTCAAAACCTCTTTTGCAGCCATTGCCTGATCACGGATGTTCAACGTTCCGATTTTACGGTAAATAGATTTTCTCCAACCGCGACCCTTTGGTGCGGGGGTTCCGCGATTGTCAATCGTCATGTAGATATAACCTTCTTCGGCCATATCGCCATTGAATAAGTGATTGATGCCCGTACCGTAGGTATCAACTACATTGGCGCCCGCAGGTTCAGTATATACCATGAACACAACAGGATATTTTTTCTGTGGATCAAAGTTCTTTGGTTTCACCATCAATCCATCAAGCTCCACACCTTCTTCAGTTTTTATTTTAAAGAATTCTATCGTTTTTTTATTTTCAGAAGATTTTAATCTCCCTAATATGCTTTCACTTTCATCAAGTGCCTTATGTTGAGGTAGGCTAATGAACTCCGTTGACTTTTTTGTGAAACTATTGCTGAATGCATGGGACGCATATTTACCATTTGGTGAGATAGAATAGTCGTGGGTACCTTGGAGTGAAGCAGGAGATACGAGAATAGCTTTTCCTTTTCCATCTAATTTAGTCTTATACAAATATTTTTGGGCGGCATTGGTAGGAGTGGCTATGAAATAAATCTCATTGCTCTTCACATCTATATGGAGAGTTTCCATCACATCAAACTCGCCAGCGGTAATGAGGGTTTCTTTCGCTCCGTCTTTTGAGATTCTATAGAGATGTCTCCAACCATCTTTCTCACTGGCCCAAATAAATTCCTTTCCTCCATTAATCCATTCGAACTTGTGGCGGAAGGTTAGAGAGTAGGTATTTTCCCATGGGCTATTGACATCAATCCATGACTCGTCCTTTTCCGTAAAAATTAATTTGGGCTCACCTGAAGTAGTATTACAAGAGAAAATTTTACTTTCATTTTGCTTCCGGTTTAACTGTTGTACAAAAATTTCAGAAGGTGAAGCCCACTCCATCCTGGGCAAATAATGTTGTTGAGCATCACCCGGTATTTTGAGCCAACTAATGTTTCCACTAATAACATTGGCCACTCCTATTCTTGCTGGAGATGGAGATTGCCCTACTTTTGGATACTCCACCGGTACAATTTTCGAGTAAATTGAATCGGTAGTATTGATCATATAAAAATCACGGATTTTTGTAGCATCTATTTGCCAAAAAGAAATCTGTTTGCTGTCAGGGCTCCATTGAAAGCCATCGCGACAGGCAAATTCTTCTTCATATGCCCAATCAAAAGTTCCGTAGATCATCCTGCGCGATCCATTGGATGTTAATCTGGTAATTTTATGCTCAGTTATATCCTCAACATATAAATCATATTCACTAACATAGGCCACCATTTGTCCATCAGGAGAAAACTTTGCAAACCTCAAGCTTGACGCTTTGTGGGATTGACCGATTTTTGAAAGTAATTTTGTCTTTAGGTTGAATATCCAGTAATCTCCTTGTGTATCTAGGCGCCAAACTTTTTTTGTATTCGTATAAACCAATAATTGTTCTCCATCAGCAGAGAACGCGTAATTTCTTAAGGTAAGGTTCCTATCCTGACCCGCAGGGGTAAGGTCTGCCTTTGAAAGTACAACAGTCTTTTTATTTTCTGGGAGCGTATATTGTGCCAATTCGGATGACTCTATTTTATAGTATGAATTGCCATCAGCGGCCCATCGCAGTCCCTGTGCTAATATGCAAAAGGGAAGCAATATTAAAATTAAACACAAATACTTTTTCATGATTGGAGGGTTTTAAAGAAGGTAAAAATAATAACTGTTGTGATTACTGATACGGTTTGAGGAAAACATGTGCTGATTCTTAACTTAAAGTGCTGTGATATTAGGATAGTGATTTGGAATACTCCATTGCGAATTGACTTAATTCCTTGTACTCTTTTGTAAATTTGGTAACTTTTCGTGTTATAAGCTTCTATTCATGGCCAAACTCAAAAATATAGTCAAACAACTTTCAGAGAAGGATTTTAAAGTAATCTATGACTCTCTTATCGAGAGTAATGCCGAAAAGTCTGGATACCTTCTTAAAGCGTTACGAGAAAGGCAGCTTTCTGACAGTAAGATCATGATTGAGCTAGACGTGAACGCAAACGCCTACTATACCCTGCGATCAAGATTAAATCAAAAGATAGAGGAGCATTTGTTACAGCAAATGGAAAGTCCTCGTACTGATATTCTTCGAAAAGTGGCCAGCTTGAACGAGGTCTTATTTACCCAAAAGAGAACCATATCCATTGCTACTTTGCGAAAGCTTGAGAAAGAATTGATTGACTATGATTTATCAAATGAATTAACAATCGTTTATAAATCCCTCAAAAAAATCCACATCAACTCTCCCGATTATTTTAATTATTCGCAGCTGTATAACCGGCACGTTGCTTACACGCTGGCAGTGGACAAGTCTGAGGATTTGCTGGCAGATTATTTTAAGAAATTTGGCAGCTATTTGTTAACAACAGATGAAGCCGAGAAACTTGGGCTGTCGCTGTTGGTGAAGGAAATGCAGAATGTAGCCAGGCTGTATGAATCACATCGCCTTTACGTCTTTCAAAGTTGCATGTTGATTTTTCATCGATTGTTTGTTGAGCACGATGATAACATGCAGCACGAGGGAGAGTCCATAGAAGATATTTTTGAACACGTGCAAAAGATATTTGAGACCTATGCTCTTGATCCTGTATATTATCATTTGAATCTGGTGTTTGAGTTTTTAAAACTGGAATACTACAATC
>JAENVX010000040.1 GCA_016650355.1 Bacteroidia bacterium
ATGGGGGCCATTCAATCACACCGGCTTACGTGCTGACTTTGATTTAGGTGGTGGGTTAGTTGCAAAACTTGCAGTGATGAACCCAACCGACCTTGTTGAATTCAATCCGGTAAATACCTACACATTAGGTGGTCAATTTGGTTATGCCAATGATGGCGGATCTATTTACTTTAATGTGTTGTATGGTGATCAGGATGGCACATTAGATGAAAATGATCCCAATATATCATCAGGAGATACTTCAGAAGGTTCTACTCTGGCACTTGATGTAACTACCGGATGGAGTTTATCAGACGCATTTTATTTGGGTATAAACACTACCTATCGTACTAAAGCAGCTGGCGAAACATTCAGCGGGTCGTCCATTGTTGATACGAACGAAGATAGCAATGGTTTTTTAGGATTTGCAGTTTATCCTAAGCTAACGCTTTCTGAAAGCTTTGCGCTAGGATTAAGGGCTGAATACTTTCAAACAAGTAAGTACTATCTGAATGGTGTGATTGGTCTTGACGCAGAAGGAACTGGTAGTGTCACCGCGTTTACGCTTTCGGGAAATTATACAACAGGGGGACTTACCCTCATTCCTGAATTGCGATTTGATTCTGCTTCTGAAGATTCGTTCGCAGATAAAGATTATCAAGCATCCAAGAGCCTTGCAACATTCAACCTTGCAGCAGTTTATAAATTTTAGTGATAAGTAGAGGAGTGAAAACTTCCTCTACTTCTAATTCATATAAAGTGTTTAACGCAAAGCTGGTGGAAAACATCGCTCCTAATAAGACACCTTAAACAAACCATCCACATAATGAAAAAAATTGAAGCCATAATCAGAACCGCAAAATTTGAAGAGGTTCACACCGAACTCGCCAAAATAGGCATAAGCTTTATGACCTACTCCGAGGTAAAAGGAATTGGTATGGAACACCCAACAACTCAACAGTATCGGGGAACTTCCTTCGATGTTGGATTTATTCCAAGAACACGATTGGAGATAGCTGTTCCTTCCAACAAACTTGACGCTGTAATAGCTTGCCTATTGAAATGTGCACAAACCGGTAAAGTTGGGGACGGGAAAATCTTTGTCTTTGACATCCAAGAAGTTTACAGGATCCGAACTGGTGAAAAGGGTGAGAAAGCCCTTTAATAAACAAGCTTAAGACAAGTGAGTTAATTTAATTAAAACCTTACCTAAAAAATTATGATTACTCGAACAAAACTAATTCTAGATAAAGCCGGATCTGCTTTGAGTGCTTGGACGAAAAAGAAAAATATTTTCTCCCGTAACTTCATCGCACCTGTGCTCATGTTTATTTTACTGTTCATCTCAGGCTCATCTTATGGACAAGAAGCTGCGGAACCAGAGCCTTCCTTGCCGCAAAGCGTTGCTGATATTATTTGGTTGTGCCTTTGTGCATTCCTTGTTTTCTTTATGCAAGCAGGTTTTGCCATGGTTGAAACAGGTTTAACCCGCGCCAAAAACTCTGTTAATATTTTGAGCAAAAACTTACTTGATTTTTGCTTTGGTGCGGTTCTTTTCTGGGCGATTGGGTATGCCATCATGTATAGTAGTGGCGATAGTAATTTTCTTGGATTTGATAGTGCTCTTTCATTTTTAAGTTCGGCAAATGCGCCCACGGACGGAGAAGGTTATGCAACCAGCGCAGCATGGTTATTTCAGGTTGTATTTGCGGCAACCGCTGCAACAATCGTATCTGGTGCAATGGCAGAACGAACAAAATTGATTTCATATATCGTTTACTCTTGTGTGCTCTCTGCTATTATTTATCCTATCAGTGGTCACTGGATATGGGGAGGTGGCTGGTTGTCTGATTTAGGCATCCGTGATTTTGCTGGTTCAACAGTAGTGCATTCTGTTGGTGGCTGGGCTGCATTGGCAGGAGCATTATTGGTAGGGCCACGCTTGGGCAAGTATAATAAAGATGGTTCTGTTAATGCGATATCTCCACACAACATGCCATTGGCGGCTTTGGGTGTATTCATTCTTTGGTTTGGGTGGTACGGATTTAACCCAGGCTCAACGCTTCTTGCCATAGGTGGTGTTGCACATGTTGCTGTTACCACAACCCTGGCAGCTTCAACAGGCGCTATGGCTGCACTTATTTTCTCGTGGATTAAATTTAAGAAACCAGATTTATCAATGGCGTTAAATGGTGCGCTTGCAGGGCTGGTAGGCATTACTGCTCCTTGTGCATCTGTGAGTACCAGTAGTGCGGCAATTATTGGTTTGATTGCAGGTGGACTAGTATTTTATTCCATCTTATTTATCGAACGCAAGCTTAAGATTGATGATCCTGTTGGAGCCATCAGCGTTCATGGAATTTGTGGCGCATGGGGAACTCTAGCCGTAGGTCTTTTCGGTCAGCGCGCAATTGATGTGCAATATTGGGATGAAACAACTTCCATAAAAGATGGTTTGTTTTTCGGTGGTGGATTTGAACAACTTGGAATACAGGCAATCGGTGTAGCTTCAGTGTTCGTCTACGTTTTCGGAGCTATGTTAGTGATCTTCTTCTTGATCAAAAAAATTGTTGGCCTTCGCGTAAGCGATGCAGAACAAATAGAGGGCTTGGATTTGGGCGAACATGGTAGCTCAGCTTATGGTGGCTTTGTCTTCGAATCAACTGACCCACATACAGGATTATCGCAAAAGTAATAACCAAACGTTTTCAATATTCTAGAGGGGGCTGCACGAATTGCAGCCCCTTTTTTTTGAGAATCACCGAATTGTATAATCCTAAACCGAGCCTTGTGATTTCCCTTATGACCCCAAAGGGCTTGAATCACTACTCTGTCCCGTAAGGACAATCGCTTATAATTGGTCTGTTTCATACAACAAATCTATTA